>RFGU01000246.1 GCA_003696955.1 Deltaproteobacteria bacterium
CAGATCTTGATCCGCCCCTCGACGAAGTGGTGAGCCCCAGCCCCTGCCCAACACGGAAGATCGTCCAGGATGACCCATGGCGCAAAGATGACCTCCCACGGTCCGGTGAATCAGCTCCTTCCGGACCGACCATCGGCTGTGGTGGCTCCCTTGCGAGGATGCAACCTCGAGATTACCCTTTGATTCGAACATCGTTCGAACTCCCATTTGCCCATGATCAAGAAGCTCACCACCATCGGAAACAGCCTGGGGATCATCATCGAGCGACCGATCCTGGATCTGTTGCGTATCGACCGTGATACGCCGCTCGAAGTGCGGACCGACGGTGAGGCGCTCATCATCCGACCGGCTCGCGAGCACCATCGAACCCGCGTGCGCGCCGCCGCCGAACGCATGATGAAGAGTCACGATGAGACGCTGCGCAAGCTCGCCGAATGATCCCCGAGTTCCTCACGGTAGAGGATATCATCGCCATCCATTCCCTACAGCTCCGTCGGTATGGAGGAGCCCCTGGGATTCGGGACCCCGCCCTTCTGGAGTCTGCAATCCTCCAGCCCAAGGCAACGATCGATGGCGAGTTTCTGCACACGGACCTCTTCGCCATGGCGGCGGCGTATTTCTTCCACCTCGTGCAGGGCCACGCTTTCGTCGACGGTAACAAGCGGGCGGAAATGCTCGCGGCGCTCGTGTTCCTCGACATCAACGGCATCCCCATCGAGCAAGAGTCGGAAACGCTGTACGAACTGACGATGGCCGTCGCCGAGGGCCGCGCCGGCAAGGAGGAGATTGCCGGCGTGCTCCGGCGCATCGCCGAACGTCCCTGACGTCAGCACGCAGCGTCGGAACGACGATCGTGCGAGCAATCGTGCCGACCGCAATTCGGCCGGCGCCGGATCCCTGCTGCGTCTCGACGGTCCGCTCGGCCATGCCCCCCACTCGGTGCATCGCCATCGAAGCGCGCGTGGATTCGTTCGATCTTCTTGACGGCCCCATCTTGCGGGCGCTCTGCGGCGTGAAACGTAGATGCCGTCGGTGACCCGTTCGACGAGCCCGTGCCGCCTACGGCACCCAGCGTTACGATGGCTCGCCACGGATACACGACTTTGGGGCAACCTCGCCCCTCCCTCAGGCTCTCCTCTCCCACACACCGACTCCAGTCAAATAACACCGTATTTCCTACGCACATCGGCCAAGCTCATGCATCGCAGTTCGGGCGGCCCTCCCCCGTAAAGCTCGGACTGCGGATACGCAAGCTCCCAAAAACGACCATCCGAAGGATCGCGGTAAAGGGTGTCCTACCCTGTTTGGTCATATGCTATCCGTTCGAGGCGATTGGCAATGCGTTCCTCGATGCGATGGCGCATGTGGTCCGGAACGAGACGACCACCGGCTTCTACCCAACATCCGCCAATCCTGGTTTCGTCGGGACGGATTCTCATGGCCCCACCCGCCTGATCACCACACTTTCGGGCACGGGACCATTTGGAAGTACGAACTCCCGTACGCCACCCGCCATGCGCCCGCCTCCCACGAATCCAGAATTCGACCTAAAAACGGGTGACGCCAGCCCTTTCGAGGGAGTCGAAAACTCGATCACCGTGAAAGTTCGACTTCGTGGAATCGTAAGTCGCTCCGCGGTTTGTACCGATCTCATCCCCGCGATGTCGTCCGCCACAGTGACGAAAACGACGGTCGCGTTCCATTTCGAGGTGAACACCTCATTCTTCATCGTTGAGCGCCATCTCGAGGCAGGTCTCGTTGGCCTGCAGCTCTTCGTGACAGGGGGCCGAAGGATCGACGTCTGCATCCGGGAGTCGGTCGTACTCCTCGCAGCTTTTCACCTCGCCCGCACATTCGTAGAATTCGAGCAGGGTCACCGCGCAAGGGGTCGTGACGTCCGGTGGGACGCCGTCCTCGCGGCACCAAGCCAGGCACTCGTCCAGGGTCTCGCTGGGCGGCATGTCGCACGTCTGCTCGAGCTCGCAGGTCGCGACACACATGGCCTCCTTGCGGCGGTCGTACTCCTCCTGGGTGAGCGGCTCGTCGGTGGCGCAGGCGGCGACGAGAAGGGGCAGCAGGCTCCGCAGGAAGCGGCGGCCGCGGGCCTGCTTGGGGCGAGAGAGGGTCGAGGTCATGGGGTCCTCCTTCGGGCGGAACGAGTCGCGAGGGGGTCACGGCAGGTAGCGCCGGGTGAAGCGGATGCTGTCGTCGCGCCTGGTCTTCATGCGATACTCCGAGCAGTAGAGTTCCATCCCGCCGCTACCGTCGGCCCAGACGGTTGCCGACGCCCGCCCCTTGCAGGCCGGATCGTGCGCCACCGTCCCCCAGGCGATGGGCTCGAGCTGCGGGCCCACCCCACTCTCCCAGCGCACGTGGGAGAGGCGGTAGAAGGTGAGCGCCCCGAAGTTCCCTTTCTTCACCCCGCTGTGGATGAGGTAGATCTCCCCAGTCCCGCACTCCACCACAGAGCTTACGTTCTCGGAGAAGTTGTAGGCGACGGCCGACGGCTTCTCCTCATCGTCCACCGGGTCCTCGAGGCTCCAGCGGGCCAGGTGCTCGATTGAAGCCGAGAACTCGTAGCTCTCCGGTAGACCATGCATGGCCATGAGCGGCGACGGACCGTCGAAGCCGGGCGCGGGGAGAACGTAGAAGAAGTCGGTGTACTTAGAGCCTATCCCAATAGGCCAGCAGCGCGCCAGGTAATGATCGCGAAAGCGAGGTGGAGTTGTGCGGCGTAGACGTCCGGACGCTTCGCCCAACGGATGAGGAGAGCGCGAAACC
>RFGU01000247.1 GCA_003696955.1 Deltaproteobacteria bacterium
CCCGGCACGCGGCTCTGCTTGTCGTTCTCGATGGTCTGCAGCAGGTCGATGTACTTGGACAGGGGGAAGAGGACGGCCTGGTCGTCCGGCACGCCTTCGTTGCCGTCCACGTCCTTGTTGACCGGGTCGCAGCTCGTGTACGTGCCGGGGCCGCCTTCGCACTTGACGCCCGCGTTCCAGCACACCGCCGAGGTGGGGAAGTTGGAGTTCGGGTCGGACCAGAACACGCGGTTGCCGTTCGGGTCGAAGATGGTCCCGTAGTCCGGATCGAGGGAGCAGTCGGCCTCGTCGGTCACGATGACCACGCTCAAGATGGCGTTCTTGCGGCGGAAACCGAAGTTGGGCGAGCCCGAGACCTCCATGAGCTGCAGCGACTTCCACATGCTCTCGAGCTGGGATTCGAAGCCGCAGCCGTTGATCCCCTGGGGCCCGAAGCACTGGAACGCCTGGGTGGTGCTCACCCCGTCCGGCAGGTTCGTCTTGCCCTCGATGCTCTCGATCCAGGCCCGCGACTTCGGCTCGGGGTCGTCCTCCGTGGAGGTCGGAATCGTATCGAGGTTGGCGAGGGTGTCGGGGCAGACCGACGCACAGGCCTCGTCGAACTTGACCGTCTGCGGGTTCGTTCCCGTGAAGGTGAACTCCGACTCGCGGGAGCGGCAGGAGGTCAGGCGCAGCTTGCCGCCCTCGGGGGTGGTGCCGTTGCACTGGGGGTTGCCGTTGTCCGTGGTGGTGACGCCGATGCGGTAGTTCGCCTTGACCTTGGGCCGCTCGAGCACCTCGATGAATTTCGAGAAGTTCGCGGCCAAGGTGCCCTGCTCCTCGCCCATCGACCCCGAGTTGTCGATGACGAAGAGGATGTCCACGTCCTTGTTGACCGCAAGATCCACGGTCTCCTGCTCCTCTTGGGCCTTGTCGTACTCGACGGGCTTCAAGGGGTGGTCGAGGCAACCGAAGAGGCTCGGCAGCGCGGCGCCGACGCAGGTGAGCAGTCCGATGCGGGTCAGGGTCGAGAGCTTCATGGCCTTGGGTCTCCTAGGGGAATCGTCGGTGGAGCGCCGATGGCGGCGACGCACGACCCGACGGTCGCACGCATCGTGACGAGAAGCAACGGCCGATCCGCCGCCCGCCGCAGGACGAATCCTTGGAATTCCAGGACTTTGGAACGAAGCGGGGGGCGCCCGCATAGTCAACGAAGTTGACAACACAGGCGCCCCAATCGTAAATATCGTTTACAGGCGCTCGATCACAAGTCGGGACAGTCGATCTCCTCCTGCTGGGAGAGTTGGCAGGTCGCCTGGATCCGCGTTCCGGACGGAGGCGGGCTGCCGATCCGGCGTTCGATGCGAAACTCCAGGTTCCACCCCTCCTCGATACAAGCGTCGCCCATGTCGTCGAGTTTCGTCGGCGTCCCTTCGGCCCCCCATCGGTCCGTCAGATATCGGAAGCACGCACTCGCTTCTTCCGAAGGAAACTCCCACCCGTCGGCCTGGTCTCGCTCGTCGGGCGCACATGGGGAGCCTCCGCAGGTGAGCACGCACGGCGGGATCACCTCGGTGCCGCCACCCTCGGGATAGACCTGCTCCACGATGCAGTCCGGGTCGAGTCGGTCCGGGGTCTCCGGGTCGGTGTCCGCCACGCATGCGGGCATGCACGCTGGCCGGATTTGGGAGATCAGCTTGTCGGCGAAGCCCTCGAGGGCTGGACCGTAGTCGTCGTCGCAGATGGAGTAGAGGTTCGGCTCGCCGTCCACCTCGAAGGCCCGGGCGAACTCCCGCAGGCGCACCGGCGGCACCGCCTCCGCGGCCGGCGACGAGCATCCGGGCCCGATCCCGTACTTGGCCTGGAACGTGGGGTCGACCGCGTCCTGGTAGACGATGTCCTCGGGGCCCGAGTAGCCGGACGGCACCCCCACGATCCCGGCGACGATGACCTCCTGGTCGGGGGCCATCGTCTTCTTCTCGTCCTCGATGTTCTGCAGCATGTCGACGTAGCGGGACACGGGCAGCAGCACGGCCTCGTCGGGGTCGCTCGTGATCTGGCCGCTTTCGTCCTTGTCCGCCGGATCGCAGTTTTCGTACGTGCCGGGTCCGCCGGTGCAGGTCACGCCCGCGTTCCAGCACACCGCCGACGTGGGCCCGGGCGCGCCGGGGTCGGACCAGAACACCTTGGTCCCGTTCTTGTCGAAGATCGCCGCGTGATCCGGATTGAGGGAGCAATCGGCCTCGTCGGTCACGAGGACCACGCCGAGGATCGCCCCCCGACGACGGAAGTCGAAGTTGGGCTGGCCGGGCTGCTCCATGAGGGCGAGGGCCTTCCACATGGTCTCGAGGGGCATCTCGAACCCACAGCCGTCGATCCCCTGGGGACCGAAGCACCGGAACGCATCGGTGGTGGTGACGCCCTCGGGGAGGTTCGTGGCCCCCTCGATGCGTTCGATCCACGCCCGCGGCTTCGGTTCGGTGTCGTGGTCGGTCACGGTCGGGGTCGTCTCGAGCCCGGCGAGCTCCGGCGGGCAGATGTTCCCGCAGGCCTCGTCGAACTTCTCCACGGGCGGGTTCTCGCCGTTCCAGGTGAACTCCTGCTGCCGATCCCGGCACGAGGTCAGGCGAAGCTTGCCGCCCTCGGGCGTGGTGCCGTTGCAGCCCGGCGCCCCGTTGTCGGTCGTGGTGATGCCGATGCGGTAGTTCGCGTCGACGTCCGGGTGTTCGAGTACGGCGATGAAGTGGTCGAAGTTCTTGGCCAAGGTCGCCTGCTCCTCTCCCATGGACCCCGAGTTGTCGATGACGAAGAGGATGTCCACGTCCTTGTTCTCCACGACGTCGAGCGTGGTCTCGAATTGGGAGGCCATGTCGTACTCGACCGGTTTCAGGGGATGTTCGAGGCAGCCCGATGCCCCGTGGGCGATGAGCCCGAGGGCCAGTACGAGCCGAGGATCCGTCGATCGCATGGAAAGGGACATGGCGTTGCTCCTTGGTGGTGTTCGTGGAAGGACGGGTCTTTTCGTCCCCACCCAACGTTGTCGTCCACGACCGGAGCAACGTGCATGCCAAGTTGCGATTCGCCGTGGACACGGCGGCCGGCGCCGTCGCGACGCGCCTGCCGTGTCAACGAACACCGCCAATCACGTTGACATGGGCAACACACCACCGCCGCGGGCGCGGAGGGCCGCGGTGTGCGGTGGCACGGGTCGCGCGCCACGGACGATGGAGGGGCGTGCGCCTCGCCGTCGCCGCGGCGACGCGTGCACCCGCCTACTCGGTGCGCGGGGCCGAGGCGGCCATGGATCGGCCCCGCTCGCGCTCGAGGGCATCGAGGAGCATGGACTGGATCCGGTCCTCGGTCTCGTCGCTGCGATGAAGGAAGCTCACCCCTGCCTCGGCCTCGCGGGCATGGGCCACCCGCCCGAGCACCCGCACGGGGGGGCCCGAGGGCGCGCGCAACACGACTTCCACGAGGGCGTGGGGGCGAAGGGGCGGACCGACGAGCAGGGCGCCTCCGGGCCCTAGGTTCGCGACGGCGTACTCGGCGAGCCCCTGCCGGGTTCGGACGATGGCTCGGATCTCCTGGCTCGCGAGGACCCGTCGTACGGCGCGGCGTCGTTCGTCCATGGTGGTCTGCTTGGGCATGGTCCCTCCTCGGGTGGGCGGCGTTCGGGCAGGTGGTGGGAAGGCGCGGCGTCGGGGCCGCCACCTAAGGCAGACCAGGGCGTCGTCGGACGCACCTCCATCGTACCCCATCGGCGCTGCCGGACGACGGAAATTTTGCGTGCCACGGGCGGTCCCGCGCCTCGCTCGGGCGAACGCAGGAGGCCGCACCGGCGCCGCGACACTGCAGCGGCGGCGAGGACGACGAAACGTGCCGCAAGGCCGGGCGGATCGGTGTTAGAATGCGCGTCCACCCGGACGGAAGGTGTTCGAACCGGCGCTCCGCCGACGTCGCAGCGTGGACGCGGCGGCGGCGCGCGAGCGCTGCCGAGGGGCCCGACGACGACGGCGGAGCGCGGATGCGGGCGACGAACAACCGCGGCCGCCTGTATGCTCGCGGCACACCCAAGGTCGCCATGTCGAACCTTCCCCGCACCGTCGCCGAACTTGCCCGCGCCATGGACCACACCCTGCTCGATCCGGACGCGACGCCCGATCGGATCCGTGCGGTGTGCACCGAGGGGCTGCGCCTCGGCGTGGCCGCCGTGTGCATCCCTCCGGTCTACGTGCCGCTCGCCGCGGAGGTCCTCGCGGGCGAAGACGTCGCCGTCTGCACGGTGGTGGGATTCCCCCATGGCAACCACACCCCGGCCACCAAGGCCGCCGAGGCCGCCGAAGCCGTGGGCGCCGGGGCCGAGGAGATCGACATGGTGCTCTTTCGCGGCCCCCTGCACGCGGGCGACGACGAAGCCGTCCTGCGGGACGTCTCGGCCGTCGTCGAGGCCGCCGAAGGTGCGAAGGTCAAGGTCATCCTCGAAACGGGCGCCCTGTCCGACGACGAGATCGCCCGCGCGTGTCGGCTAGCGGCGCGGGCCGGCGCCGCGTTCGTCAAGACGTCCACGGGCTTCGGACCCGGTGGCGCCACGGTGGAAGCGGTCCGGCGCATGCGCGAGTCCGTCCCCGACCACGTGGGCGTCAAGGCGTCCGGGGGGATCCGCGACGCCGCCACCGCCGTCGCCATGCTCTCCGCCGGCGCGACCCGATTGGGCGTAAGCCGCACCGTGTCGATCCTCGAGGACTTCGAACGTACGCACCCACGTAAGGAACGGACATCGTGACCCGAGCTTCCGACCACGACGACGCCATCGCACCGAACCCAACGGCCACGGCGGACCGGATCGCCGACGCCGAGGGGCGCATGTACCACATCGGCCTCGCCCCCGGCGAAGTGGCCCCCTACGTGTTGCTCGTCGGCGATCCCAAACGCGCCGACCGGGTGGCCGAGCGCTTCGACGCCGTGGCATGCACCCGCACCAACCGCGAGTACGTCACCCATACCGGGACGTATCGCGGCCTGCGGCTTTCCGTCATGGGTACGGGCATGGGCACCGGCAACATGGAGATCGCGGTCGTCGAGCTGTGCCAGGTGGTCGAGGCCCCGACCCTGCTGCGCTGCGGCACCAGCGGCTCGTTGCAACGGCACGTCGACCTCGGGCACCTGGTCGTCACCACGGGTGCCGTGCGTCTCGAGGACACCTCCACGGCCTTCGTCGATCCGGGCTTTCCCGCGGTCGCCCACCACGAGGTGGTCGGCGCCCTCCTGTGGGCGTGCGCCGACGCCGGGCATCCCCACCACGTCGGCATCTCCGCCACCGCCGCCGGCTTCTACGGCGCCCAGGAGCGGCGGGTGCCAGGCTTTGCTCCCCGGCTTTCGGGACGCCTCGATGCCCTCGCCGCGCAGAACGTCCTCAACCTCGAGATGGAGATCTCCACCTTGCTCTCCCTGGCCGCCTATCGTGGCCTACGGGCAGGCGCCGTGTGCGGGATCCTCGCCAATCGCCCCGCCGGAACGTTCGTGTCCTTCGAAGGCAAGGAAGAGACCGAACGACGCGCCATCGACGTCGCGCTCGACGCCTTCGTCCGCCTCGCACGGATCGACGCCGCCAAGGGTGACGCGCCCCATTTCCACCCGGGCATGGCCGTCTCCGAAGCCTGAGCGCGACCGGCCCGCCGGCCCGGCGGGTCCGCGCCCTCGCCACCACCGTCCGACGTGAAGGGCCGATTTCCGGCATACTCGCGAACGTGTCCGCGACCCTCCGATTTCACGACAGCCCCGATCGTGCCGCCAAGGGCGCCGACGTCCTCGCCCTCTTCGCCCCGGCCAAGGTCTTCAAGGCCAAGAAGCTGCCACCGATCCCGGGGTTCGTGGATCGAAGGACACGGGCGGCCTTCGCCGCTGCCGGCACGTCGAAGCGGCCGGGGGACTTCGGCACCGCCGCCCAGAGCATCGACCCCCGCAGCGGTCTTCGCTTCGTGGCCGGGATCCTCCCCGACACGGTGAGCCGCTACAACTGCGCAGCTCGGTCCGAGGCGATTCGATCGGTGCTCCGAAGCCTGGCCACCGAGCGCAAGCGCTACGGGATCGTGGTGGTCCTCGACGATCCCGCCCACCTGCGGGCGGCCGCCCTCGCCATCGGCCGCGCCCTGCCCCGCTTCGACGCCCGCGCCAAACCCGTGACCGCGCGCGTCCACGCAGCCTTCGTCGATCGCAACGGTAGCCCGATCCCGCTCGACGACCACACGCCCCGGCTCGTGGAGATCGAGCGCGAGAGCGCAGAGCTGGTGGACACCCCTCCATCGCAACTGACACCGGCCGCCTTCGCCATGCGCGCCGTCGAGACCCTCGCGGCCCTCGACGGCGTGCACGTATCGGAGATCGCCGGCGACGCTCTGCTCGAACACGGCTTCGGCGGCATCCACGCCGTCGGCAAGGGGGCGAGTTCCCCGCCCCGGATCGTCATCGCCCGCTACGCACCCGAAGGTGCCCGGCGGCACGTGGCCCTCGTGGGCAAGGGCATCTGCTTCGACACCGGCGGCCTGCACCTCAAGGGCCGCGGCTTCATGGAGGGGATGAAGGCCGACATGGGCGGCGGTGCGGCCGTGTTCGGCGCGTTTCGATCCCTCGTGGAGCGGGGCCATCCGGACGAGGTGACGCTGCTGTTGTGCCTTGCGGAGAACGCCATCGGCCCCGACAGCTACAAACCCGACGACGTCGTCGAGCTGCACAGCGGCAAACGCGTCGAGATCAACAACACGGACGCTGAAGGTCGGCTGCTGCTCGCCGATGGGGTCAGCTACGCAGCGCGGGAGCTGCGGGCCGACGTGGTCCTCGACGCCGCGACCTTGACCGGAGCCCAACTCATCGCCACCGGACACGCCCACGCCGCGGTGGTCGCCAACGACGCCGACCTCGAAGCCGCCTTCGTCGCCACGGGCCATGCCACGGGCGAGCTGTGCCATCCCCTGCCCTTCGCGCCCGAACTGTACCGCAAGGAGTTCGATAGCCCCGTCGCCGACATGCGCAATTCCGTCAAGGATCGCATGAACGCCCAGACGGCCTGTGCCGCCTACTTCGTCTATGCCCAGATCGAGGACGCGCCTCGCGCCAAGCGTCGCTGGTGGGGGCACGTGGATCTGGCCGGTCCGGCATTTCGCGACGACCGGGGCACCGGCTTCGGCGTCGCCCTTCTCGCCGACACCGTCGCACGACTGCCATGAGCCGCGCCCGCAAGGACGACCGCACCGGCGACCTCTTCGAGCACTTCGGCGTCCGCGACGGCGGGCCGGCGGCGCCATCGCATGCCACGCCGAGCCTGCCCGAGGCCGTGCCCGCGACCCCCTGTCTCGGCTGTGGTTACCTCGTCGTCGTCGGCCGCGACGCGCGCTGCCCCCAGTGTGGCGCGCCGATCCCTACATGAGCCAATACGTTCACGTCGACGTGCCCATCGAGTCCCGCGAGGAGTTGCTCGCAGCGCTCTCCGCGTGCGGCCTCGTCCACCAGGTGGCCGGCGCCGAAGGCCTCGTGCTCGAAGGCAGCGTGGAGTGTGCCGGGGATCCCGTGGACGTGCGGGTCGCTCCCGAGGCGGCCGAAACGGTACAAGATTGGGGTTTTTCGTACGAGAACGGACGCGTGATGCTCGTGTGCGCGGACGTGGATCGGCCCCGCCTCGAACGCCAGATCGTGCCGCGGATCACGGCCGAGATCGTCCGCGCCCGGCTGACCGCCGCCGGACATCACACCCGCACCGTCGTGGACGCCGACGGGCGACACAGGATCGTCGTGGGGGTCGAAGACGAGTCGTGAGCGCGGGCCGACGTGCGACGGGCCCGCCCTCACCTTCGAAAGCGCACGTGGAAGTGGTCGAGGTGCCCCGGCCAGTGCCGGATGATGCCGTGGGCCCGATGCCGCCCCCGCGGGTACTGGAACAGCTCGTCGAGGGTCTCCTTGGGTACCCCCTGGCTGCGGGCGTACTCGTAGAGGCGGCGTTGCACGCGGTAGTCCATGAAGATGTAGCGGACCTGGTCGGTCTCGAGGAACGCCTTGACGAGTTCCCACGTCCGCGGCACGTCGAGGCTCCGGCCGTCCACGTCCGTGAACCGCGGATTGTTCGCGTTGCGGCCCCGGCGTACGTACCCGATGTCCACGTCCCGCCCGGCACGATGGGATACGTGCGGTGGAATCCTGCCGCCCCCCCGTTTGGAGATGTCGCCGACGAAGATCTTGGGGCCACCCGGGCGGCGACGGCGATACCGGTCGATGGCGCGTTGGATGAGGCGAACCGTCGTCGGCGTACCCCAGGCCAGATGGGGGCGTTTTACGTGATAGTGGGCGCCGGGTGGAAGCTGTACGCCAGCGACGAGCCTGTCGCCTTCGGCACGCTCCGGATCGAAGGGCCGAAATGCCGGCAGGACGGGCCCCTGGACGACCACGCGCAGCCGATCCCCGGGACGGATGCGGTTCGGATTCGGCAGCGGCGGACGCTGGAATTCGAGGAGCGCCTCGACGGTGAGGTCGTACTGGGCCGCGATACGCGTGAGGTTGTCGCCGGGCTGGACCGTGTAGAAGAGCTCGGTCTCCACGCGCGGGAGGATCTCCGGGCAGACGCGCACGCGATCGCCGGGATGGATGAGGTCCGGATTGCCGAGTTGGGGATTCAGGCGTACCAGGTCCTTGCGCCGCACACCGTACCGGCCCGCGATGAGGCCGAGGTGCTCCCCGGCCTGGACGACGTGCTCGTAGATGGGGACGCGTCCGTCGCAATCGGGGTGGCCCTTGGGAACCACCTTTCGCACCTTGGGCCGCCGGCGGCGGGTGCGCGGGCGCCGTGCCCGCGAGGACTTCTTCACGGTGGGGGCCGGCGGGACGAGCCCTGGGTTCCCCGCTTCCTCCGCGTTCGGTGCGGCCGCGGGGCGATCTCCGACGTCCGCGGGCGCCGGCAGCGTGCCTTCGGCGGGCGGCTCGGCTCCGGGCTCGGCGGCGGCCGGCGACTGCGGCACCTGGGCGGTCGCCGCGACCTTGCGCGGCTTCGCTTCGGCCGCAGGCGCCGACGTCGCGACGGCCGCGACTGCGTAGGCCACGAGCGTAACTGGCCAGCGAAGCGACATGGCCCTTCCTGTCTAGGCCACGGATGGGTGCCTCCCCAAGAAATCGGCGCCGAGTGAAGCCGGCCGGACAATTTGCCGTCGGATCGTCGGCCGCGTACCGTGGGCGGCCGCAAGGAGCCTCGCCATGCACCGGATCCACCCGCTTCGTCTCGCCCTCGGCCTGTCCGCCCTCCTCGCCGCCCTCCCCGCATGCAACCAGGAAACCTCCGGCGGTCTTGCGCTGACGGTGCAGCTCGGGCCGAGCGAGGCCGACGCCGCCACCTGTAGCCAGTTCGGCGTCGAGACGATCCGAGCCACCCTCGGCGCAGGGGCCGACGCCCTCACCGAAGAGGTCCCCTGCGGCGACGAGATCCTGTTCTCCGACGTGACCGTAGGGAGGTGGGATCTCGTGGTCGAGGCGGTCGACGGGGAGGGCTTCGTGGTCATGGACAACGGCGCCGAGCCGGAGCGTGTCGAGGTCGTCGCCGGCTCCGTGCTCGAACACACGTCGGAGCTTACGGCGACCCCGGCCAAGGTGTACGTGCGCTGGCAGGTCAACATCGGGGGCTTCCCGTCCCAGTGCGACGACCCCGCGGTGGAGACCAAGACGTTCACCGTCGAAGCGTGGGACGACATCGGCACCCTGCTCCACGGGCACACGTTCGAGTGCGACGAACCCGCGGATCCGGAGGTCGGCAGCGGCTACCACCTCGTCCCCGATCCCGACCGCCTGATCCGCGGCAATCTGCTCCGTGAGGTGAGCGTGACCGTCGCCGACGATGCGGGGGATCCCCTGCCCCCCACGCCGAGGTTCATGCTCGACGCCCCACCGGGACCAGGCCGCATCCTCTATCTGACGGTCCTGTGCGACGACAACGCGTGCCAGTCGACGGGCACCCCGCCCTTCGACCAGAAGTGATCCTTCAGGCCGCGGGCCTTGCCTCGATCGTCCTACGCGGCCGCAGCATCGAACCTGCCCACCCGGC
>RFGU01000044.1 GCA_003696955.1 Deltaproteobacteria bacterium
GGGCTAGCCAAGGCCGTGGGACGCTGCGTATGCTCCGGGCCGCCATGTCTGCCCGATTCGGAACCTTCGTTGGACTCCTTGCGACCGTGCTCCTCCCCGCCGCCTGCACCTGCGGGACCGGGCCCTACGAGGGGGAGTACTTCGACGGGGATCGGCCCGACCCGATCACCAAGGTCAAGTTCGTCGAGAGCGAAAAGGGCGATCCGCGGATCATCGGCTGCGCCGACGGCCAGCGCGAGGGCTTCGCCGATCTGAAGAAGGCGCCCCGCATCGCCGGTTGCATGGGCACCTGGGACGGCAGCAAGAGCCTGGCCGACCCGCCCACGGGCAAGGCGTGCGGCGACGACGGGGAGAAGTGCGCGGTGCCGGCCGACGTTTGTGCGCCGGGCTGGCACGTCTGCGGCGCGGACGGCAACCCCCGCGACCTGCGCGACCGGGCCACCGCCGAGATGTGCCACAACGCGGGCCCCGGCCGCTTCAACGCCGGCATGAGCCACTCGCCCACCGACGAGATCGATCCCTGCCCCACGATCACCGCCTCCACCAAGCTGCCCTGCGTGCAGGCGGGCCTCGGATCGGAGCCCGTCTGCTGCGGCAACGACTGCCTCTACGGCGCGTGCAAGGACGGCGTGTGGAAGGACAAGACGAAGATCTCTCGCGGCACGAGCGAAGGCTGCGGCGCCGTGACGAGCGAGCGCAACGGCGGCGTGCTCTGCTGCTACGACGGCAAGGGCAATCCGGCCGACGAGATCGGTGCCGAGGGCAAGGCCGGCGAGGGCAAGGCCGACGCCAAGGCCGGCGAGGGCAAGGCCGACGCCAAGGGGGAGGCCGGCAAGACGGCCGTGGGCGGCAAGCTCGACGCGAGCGGCAAGCCCGCTGCGGGTGCCGACGGAGCCACGCCCAAGACGGGCGCGCCCGCCGACTCCACCAAACCGCCCGCCGCGGCCAAGGGCGATCCCACCAAGGCCGACGCCAAGAAGAAGTAGGCGACCGCGTCGCGCCGGGGTCGATCGCCCCACCGATACGGGTGCGAGGCCCCGGAGAACCGTTGGGGCACCGCGCGGGGCCTCCCCCGTCCCGAAGGGGGACGGCAGGAGAACCGGCGCAGTGTGCCGGGGCCCTCGTCCCTCGGACGGACCCGCCGGGTCGGGCCGCATCGGCGATCCCCCTCGGATCGCGCGATTGGGGTTATCCTGGCCGCGGTTTCGGTCATGGCGCTGCACCTGTATCGGTCGAATCGGGTCGAACGGCTCGTCGACGAGCTTGCCGACCTCTTGCCGACGGTCCGGCCGAACGACCCGTTCGTGCCGGTGCCCGTCGTGGTAGGCAGCGCGGCCATGGGCCGGTGGCTCGCCCACGAGATCGCGACGCGCCGCTCGGTGGCGGCGGGCATCGTCTATCCGCTGCCGCGCCGCGGGATCTCGGCGGCGATGCGCGCCATCCTCGACGGCACGGGTCGCCTCGACCGACACCTCGACGCCCCGGACCGCTTCGAGCCCGACGCCCTTGCGCTTCGGCTCCTGCCCATCCTCCACGCCGAGCGTGACGGCACGTGCGCCGACTTCGCCCGCTCGATCACCACCCGTGAGGCCGAGGGACGTATCGTCGCCGACTGGCCGGCCCTGGCCTTCGCGCGGGAGGTGGCCGACGTGCTCGACCGCCTGTTGCACGAGGCGCCGGCCTGCGCGACCGCCTGGGCCCGCGGCCGAGGGGTGCCCGCGCGGCATCGCTGGCTCGCCCACCTGCTCACGGCGCTCGGCGCGGCGAGCGACGAGGACAGCCCCGCCGCCGTCTTCGAACGGTTGGAGAAGCAGCGCGCCTCCGGGACGAACGTCTCGTTGCCCCCCTTGCTCCTTTTCGGCCTTTCCACCGTCGGCCCCGGCGATCGGGCGCGCATCTCCCTGCTCGCCCGGCACTTGGACGTCCACCTGTTCTCCGTGGTGCCGACGGCCGTTTTCTTCGTGCCGGGCCGCACGGCGCCGGGCGCCCCCCATGCCGAGAATCCGGTGCTCGGATCCCTCGGCCGGGCGAGCCGCGCCCTGGTGGACCTGGTGATCGAACAAGCCGCCGTGAAGGAACGCGACCTCTTCGACGCGCCTACACAGGCGCCGTCGACGTTGCTCGAACGCCTCCAAGCCTGGATCGCCGAACCCGGCGACATGCCGACGCACGACGACGATGCCTGGGACGTCGATCCGTCGGACGACTCGATCTCGTTCCACGCGGCCCCGGGCGCGCTGCGCCAGTGCGAGGTGGTACGGGAGATCCTCCTCGACGCCTTCGCCCGAGATGCGACCTTGATGCCCAGGGACGTGGTGATCCAGACCCCGGACCCGGCCACGTACGCCCCCCTGATGGCGCTGGTGCTCGCGCGCGTGGGGATCGCGGTCGAGGGCGACCGCCGCGAACGCCTCTACGAGCCCGTCCCGGCGGTCGCCGCGGACGTCGGCCTGCGGGAGCAGAACGCGGTGGCGGAGATCCTTCTGCGCCTGCTTCGCCTCGCCGCAGGACGAATCACCGCCACGGCGGTGGCCGAGCTTCTGGACCTCGAACCGGTGCAGCGCGCCCTCGGGCTCGACCCGGAGGCCGCGGCCGCGATCCCCGAACTGCTCGCGGCGACCCGATTCACCTGGGGCGGATGCGCCGACGACCGGGGCCCCCTCCTTCGTCGTTTTTCGGACGAAGATGCCGCCGCTCTCCTGAGCCCCGAGCGGGTGGACGATCAGTTCACCGCCCGCTTCGGCGCCGAGCGCCTCGCCCTCGGGGTGTGCCAGCACGACCCCGGCCCCTTGTGGGTGCAAGGCGGCGCGCCCGAGCCCCACGTGGACGTGGCCCCGGTGCCCGTCGAGAGCACCGAGCGGGCCGGCGCAGCCGCCGCCCTGGCCCTCGCCCTCGGGCGCCTCGACGCCCTGCACCATGCCCTGCAGACGCCGCGCACCGTGGATGCCTGGGTCGGCCTACTTTCATCCGTATTGGACGAGTGGTGCACGTTGCCGCCCGAGCGCGCCTTTCTTCGGCGCGAGGTGGACGACGTGCTCGACGCCTACCGGCGGATCGCCGAGGGCACGAGCGTGCTCCTCTCCGTCGACGCGGTGACCGCCTACCTCGAACGGCGCCTCGACCGCCCCGTGCGCGGGGATCGGCCCGTGACGGGCGCCGTGACGATCAGCGGCCTCGAACCCATGCGCGTGGTGCCGTTTCGCATGGTGGTCCTGCTGGGCATGGACGACGGGATCTTCCCCCGCACGGACACCCGCCCGGCGTTCGATCCCTTTGCGTCCGGCGCCCCGAACGACCGGCCGGCCGCGCTCCTTTCCCGCGCCGACGTGGACCGGCACATCCTCCTCGAAGCGCTCCTGTCGGCGCGGGAGCGCCTCGTGGTGACCTTCTGCGGGCGCGATCCCCGGAGCAACGAGCGACTGCCCGCCGCCGTGCCCATCGAGGAACTCTTGACCGTCCTCGGCGCCCTGACCGGCCGGCCGCGCGAAGCCCTCGTCGTGGACCACCCGCTCCAGCCCTATGCCCGCCGCGCCTTCGTGGAGGGCCCGACCCAATCCGCCGATCCGCTGTTCTGGTCCATCGCCGACCGCCGCGCCGCCATCGAAGCCGGCCGCGAGGACGCCCGTCCGACCACCACGGGTCTTCACGGCGCCCATGCACGCCTCGTCCTGCCGCCGCCGTCCGTGCGTCCGGTCTACACCGTGGGGGAACTTACCTCCTGGCTCTACCGCCCGGTCGTGCAGCTTCTGCGACGACGGCTCGACCTGCGGTCCTTCGATCGCGAGCATCCGCTCTCCGATCTCGACCCCGTGGACGATCCGGCCATCGACGAGGCCCTGCTGCTCGACCTGCTCGAACATCGGCTCTTTGGCGACGGCGACCTCGATGCGTTCGAACGGCGACTCGCCCGGCGGCTGGCGGCCGAGGGCAGGATCCTGCGGGGGCCCGTCTCCCAACGGTTGCTTCAGGGGGCGACGCAGGGCGTGTCGGAGATCGAGGAGCAATTGAAGGGCTATGGAGACGTCGAGAAGGTTTCGCTCCCGGTGTCCCTCGACTTCGGGGATCTCGGCCGCATCGAGGACGAGTGGCAGGGCTACGTCGGCACGACGAACGACGAACGCGTCGCCATCGTGCCGATCCCGCAGAGGAAGGCGCCCAACTCCTGGGCGAAACTCCACGGCATGCTGTGGGCCCACGCCTTCGCTGCGGCCGGCACCGGCGTCGACACCCTCGCCGTGGTCGCCACGGGCAGCGAGGCCTGCGCGCCCCTCCCCCCGGCCGACGACGCCCGCGCGGCCTTGTCCGACCTGCTGGAGGTCGCCCACGAGGCCCAGATGCGGCCCCTTCCGTTGTTCCCGCGGATGGGCGAGGCCATCGCGAACAAGCTCGTGGGCCGTACGAGCACGCGGGCCACGTTCAATGGCAGGACGGTCGACGAGGTGCTGCGAGCCATCGCCGACGGCACCCTCGAGGGCATGACGGATCCGGAACTTCTCGACGCACTCGCCAAGGCCGCCGCCGAGAAGTTCGCCAGCCCCGACCGCGGAGACCGAAACGAGCCCGCCATCGCCCACGTCTTCGCTGGCTACGATCCGAAACCCGTCCTGCTCGCGCAGGGCCTCGAAAGCGAGGAGGTCCGCCTTGCCCTCCGGGTGTGGGGACGTGTGCGGACGTGCTTCGTGTCTGGCGGCAAGAAGGGGACCCATCGAACCGGCAAGGGCGGCGCGGGCTCCAAGGCCAAGCCGTCCTCGTCGGGAGGGTCGAAGACCACGCGCTCCAAGGAGGCCGAACCGTGACGGACGGGAAACGTACGCCGCTGCCTCGAGAGGGCGAGGTGCTCGTGTTGCAGGCGAGCGCGGGCACCGGCAAGACGTGGCAGGTGGCCGAC
>RFGU01000248.1 GCA_003696955.1 Deltaproteobacteria bacterium
ACACCAAGGCGTCGCGGCTCCCCGATGAGGTCGTGACGTGGGCCGAGGTCCTCCAGGCGGAGGTGGAGGCCGCTCGCGCCGGGGACGGGGCCGCGCTCGCCGGCCTGCGGCAGTACGCCATCTACCTCGAGGCCGCCGGGCACCACCGTGCGGCGGCCGTGTGGTTCGCGGAGGTGGACCTGCCCATGCACCGCGCCATCGCCCTCGAGCGTGCCGGGGACGACGCAGCCGCCGCCGAGGCCTGGAGCGAACTGGAACGCCGCGACAGCCTGCGCGACCATCCGTACGAACGCGCGCTGGTACGACTGAATCGAGCGCTCTGCCTGCATCGGCTCGGTGACCCGGATGCACCGATGGCGGTGCTCGACGCGACCGCCGACGTGGAGGAGGTCGCCGACGGGTTCGAGCGGGCCGGGATCCGGGAACGCGCCTTCGATTGCTACCAGTTGTTGGCGCGTGTGGGGCAGGAGACGGGGACCTTCGTCAACGTGGCCGAGGGGTACGCGAACAGCATTCGGATCCTGCGGGCCGACGGACTCAAGCTCGATGCGCTCAGGCTCTACGAGGCGTTCGTGGCCATCGCACGCGGATTCGACGAATGGCACGCAACCGCCGTTGCCCTACGGGAAGCCGCCGAGACCTGCATGACGGGCCGTCTGCCCTATGGCGAGGACCTGTTGTTGCGGGCCGGCGAGGCATGGATCGCCTGTGCGGAGCACAGTCTGCGAGCGGGGCTGCCCCTCAAGATCGTCGAGAACGCCTACCTGGCGGCAGCGGAGGCATTCACCTCGGTCCGGGCGTTCTCGCGGGCGCGGCGGGTCTACGGAACCCTGGGCAACCTGGCCCTTCCTCCGGACGCCAAGACGCGGTACCGGACCCTGGCCGCGCGACTTTCGGATGCGCCCCCCGATCCTCCCCGCCCCGTCCCGGTGCCCGAGTTCCTCAAACAGCGGCCCGATTACGACGAGATCTGGTACGTCGACCTCGAGGAATTCGAGCTGGGCGGAGACCCGGGCCTGGTGGCGGCGGGCGTGTTGGCGGATCGGCGCTACGCGGACATCGTGCGCCGTCACGCTCTCTTGCTGGTGCTCGACGAGGACCACGTCCTGTCCCCGGTGGAGCGGATCGAGCGGCTCGAGGCGATTCGCGCCTATCCCGTGCTCTCGTGCCTCGAAGCGGCCTTTCGTTCGCCGGATCCGACGGTGCGTCGTGCCGTGGCGGCGGCCCTGGGATCCCTGCGCTTCAAGCGGACCTTCGGTCTGCTCGAGCAGGCCCTTGCGGATCCGGACCCGCAGGTGGTGGAGGCCGCGACCCATTCCGTAGGACGATTGGTGTTTCCCCACGCCTTCGAGCCGCTGACCCGGCTCTACTTCTGGGCCCGCAGCAGGGACGGGGGGGCCGAGATTGCCGCGCGGGCCTTGAAGGCGATCGGTCGGATCCAGAGCGTCGAGGCGTTCGAGTTCGTCTGCGACCGGCTGCGCGACCGCGATCCGGTGTTCTCGGCGCTCGCCCGGGAGATCCTCGAAGGCCTCTCGAACCCGGATCTGCTGCCCCACGTCCAGCGCGAGATCGACTTGGTGCCTCCCGAGGATCGGGCGGTGCTCGAACGGCTCCTCCGGCGGCTGCAGGGCGAAGCCGGGCTCAGTCGAACCAATAGGTGATGCCCGCGCCGAGCATGTGGGCCGGGGGCAGTTGGTCCCGCAGATCGTGGACCCACCCTTGGTAGAAGAGGGAGAGGCCGCCCGCATGGATCGCCTGCCCCCCGGACGTGCGGGCGACGATGGCCAGGTCGAGGACGACGTTCGGGCCGTGGGGCGCCGCCGACGAACGTCCGCCTTCACGGTCACGTACGGGGGCCCAGCCGAAGGCGTAGCCGGCGCGCAGGTCCACGACCCCCCGCCCCACCATGGCCAGGCGTCCGAGGGAGAGCACCGGACCGCCGCCCACGATGGCGCGGACGAACCGCCCGTCGTCGCGCTCGACGAGGCCGCCGAACGCGAGGACCTGGGCGCCTACGGCGACGAAGTTCCACGACAGGCCCACGTCGGTACGTAGGCCTCCCATGCGCCCCCCGGGGCCGGGGTCCTTACCGAGGCCGACGTTGGCGAAGAGGCCGCGCACGACGACCTGGGCGCGTACCGGGTTACCCGGCAGGAAGCCCGGGCGATCCCCTCCCGGTCGCGGGGCTTCGGCGGGCGGCGCCGCGGATCGCCGGTGAGGGGTTGGCTCGGGGGTGGGGGCCAGCAGGTCGTCGGGCAGGGGCGCGTCCGGTGCGGGCGGCGTCTTCCCCCCGGCCGGGGCGTCGTCGGATGGCGAGGGACTCGGGCGATCCGAGGGAGGTTCCGGCGTGGAGGATGGTGGCCCGGCGGTCGCGGGGCCGGCGCTCTCGCCCGTATCCTCCACCGCCGTGCCGGCCGTTTCGGCCTCGTCGGACCCGTCGGAAGGTGGCGGCACCATGGCACTCGAATCCGGCTGGTCGGCCGGTTCTTGGGGGGAGATCGGCTTCGGTGCCCGCAACACGTGGAAGATGGCGTACGGCACGGGCGCCGTCCGAGCACGATGGAGCCAGGGGCCGCCCCACGGCTGGACGAGGGGCCCGGTGCGGGCGGGACATGCGGCCAGGACGAACGCGAGGGCAGCGTGCACGAGGGGAGCGTACGTCATCGTCCGGGTTCGCGGGGGTTGACGTGCCGCGCGGCCGTCCTATGGTGACGCCCGCCGCGCACGCCACCTACGTGCGGCGCGGCCCATCCGCCCAACGGAGTGATACCGATGCTTCGATCCCGATCCCTGCTCAACCTCCGCCGGGCCGCTCGCGTCACCATGTTGAGTGCCGTCGCCGTCTCGGCGGCCGCGTGTGGTCCCATCGTCTTCGAGGACTCGACCGCCCTGCCGGTCGAGGGCACACCGCCACCGCCGCCCGAGCCCGAACCCGAGCCCGAACCCCCGAAGCGCGTGGAGGTGCGGGAGGACAAGATCGTCATCAACGAGAAGATCCAGTTCGAGTTCAACAAGGCTCGGATCCTCCCCGAGTCCGACTCGCTGCTGGCCGAGATCGCCAAGGTCATCAAGGAGAACCCGCAGATCAAGAAGATCCGCATCGAGGGGCACGCAAGCTCGGAGGGCAACGACGACTACAACCTCAAGTTGTCCCAGAAGCGGGCCGAGGCCGTGCGGAAGTGGCTCATCGAGCGCGGCGGCATTCCCGCCGAGATGCTCGAGGCCAAGGGGTACGGCGAGACGCGGCCCATCGCGAGCAACGACACCGAGGAGGGCCGCGAGAAGAACCGGCGCGTCGAGTTCACGATCCTCGAGCAGGAGGTGACGCGCAAGAAGGTGGAGATCGATCCCAAGACCGGCGAGGAGAAGGTCGTCGAAGAAGAGAAGGCGACCGCCAAGGCCGACTGAGGAGTTGTACGTCATGCACGCATTCCCCATGCCCCTTCGCACCCCGACCCTCGCCGCCCTGTGCCTCGCAGGGTGCACGTTCATCGCTCGCGGGCCCGACCAGTACCGGGACGATACCCGCGCCCTGCTCGAGACCAAGACCGGCTCGATCCAGGCATGCTACGACGAGGCGCTCAAGCAGGATCCGAACCTGTCGGGCACCGTCACCGTCCACTTCAAGGTCGAGAAGAAGACGGGGATCATTCGCGACGTGGAGGTGGATCCGGATCGGAGCACGGCCCCGTCGAGCCTCGCCAACTGCGTGGCCAAGGCCATCGACGGGCTGCAGCTTACGCCCGAGGACCAGCGCGACGGCGTCGCCACCTTCACCTGGAAGTTCTCCCCCAAGTCGGGGTAGGTCTTGCCATGGCCCCTCGGGGGCGGCGCGGGGTGACCCAGATCGTCCGAGCCTCGTCGGTCGTGCGAACCGCCGGGGGCCGCGCGCGTGGCCGCGGGGGGCCCCGATGGGGACATCGCAGCCGGCGGATGTCCGAAGGGCTGCGCCATGTACTCCACGTCCCTCGGCGTGACCGATGGCGCCGTGGGTGCCGGGAGGAAGACGGGCCTCGGACGGCGTTTCGCTCTGGGCCATCGCGCCGCACTGCGTCCCCTTGACGGCCACCGGTTCACG
>RFGU01000249.1 GCA_003696955.1 Deltaproteobacteria bacterium
AGGTCGCCAGGGATCCCGCCGCGGATGCCCCGACCGGGACGTGGCACCGCCCGCCGGTGATGCACCGTGCAACGATCGACGGACACACCGCCACCGCCCGCGAGCCATCGCCGCGCGGCGCGCACGGGGGCTCCCGGCATCAACCGTCGACGAGCACGCCGAGGCGGTAGCGCCGGAAGATCGGCTTCGTACGCGCATCCTCCGCGAACGGCGGCCGGTCCGGGTCGGTGATGCACAGGGGGGACACTTCCCGCGCGAAGTGCACCTTGCGGGCGAGATCCCACTCGGCCACTGCATCCCGCTCCTCGGCACGCAGGCCGAAGAGCTGCAGCACCAGGACCGAGCCGTTCGGCGTGTCGAGCTTGCCGAGCTGCGGGTCCGGGACGCACAGGCAGGCGCACAGCTCGGTCGGAGGCTCCGGCCGAATCGGGCCGCCGAGATCCACGACGTGCCCCGTGTCGAGGCGCGCCCCGCCGAAGAGCACGTGGTGCCCGACGGCCTGCAACAGGGTCACGGCCCACGCCGGAGGGCGCTCGTCCTCGGGGGACCTGGGGATCCGGATCGACGGTTCGAAACCGAAACCGCTGACGTCGGGATGGGGGCTCGTCTTGTCGAACAACTCGCTGCAGCCGTACCCCACCAGGTGCCAATGGGCGGGCTCGTCCGCCGCGAACGCCATCACCGCCGGCAGCGGATGAAGAGAATCCTCCTCGTAGGGCGTACGGCTCGTGAATTGGTGCGGCACCTTGCCCGGGTGGATACGCCGCAGGGCGCGATCGAGGGCGGCCCAACCCGGCGCGGCGACGGGATAGACCCGCGGATCGTCGTCCATGGGCGAACTCATGCCCGTCGGGCGAACTCCCGCAGGAACTCCACGAAGGCGTCGACCCCCGCCTCCGGAAACGCGTTGTAGATGGACGCGCGCACACCACCTACGGACCGATGCCCCTTGAGCCCCGAGAACCCGGCAGCCTCCGCCTCGGACAGGAACCGCGAGGTCCGTTCGGCCCGCTCGGCCTCGTCGGCCCCCGCGAGCCGGAACGTCACGTTCATCCACGACCGGTCCTCGGGACGGGCGTGGGGTTCGTACACGTCGTTGGCGTCGAGCACCTCGTAGATCTTACGCGCCTTGCGCTCGTTGCGCTCGCCCATGGCGCAGACGCCTCCTTCGTCCCGCACCCACTCGAGCACCGCCGCGAGCACCAGGATGCCGAAGGTGTTGGGCGTGTTGTAGAGGCCCCCCGCCTTCGCGAAGGTGCGGTAGCGCAGGTAGGCGGGAACGTCCGCAGGATCGCTTTCGTCCAAGAGCTCCCTGCGACCGAAGACCAGCGTCACCCCCGATGGCCCGAGGTTCTTTTGGGCCCCGGCGTAGCCGATGCCGAGCCGGTCGAGGGCCATGGGCCGCGACGCGATGTCGCTGGACAGGTCGGCGACGAGAGGAACGTCCGGCGGCACCTCGGGCAGCTCCCGATACTCCGTGCCGTAGATCGTGTTGTTGGTCGTGACGTGCAGATACGCGGCGTCGACCAGGTCCTCGGCAGACGGCGCGTCCGGGATCCGATCGAAGCCGGTCTCCTTGGAGGAGGCGACCACCCGGGTCGGACCGATGCGCTCGGACTCCGCGATGGCCTTCTTCGACCAGGCGCCCGTCTCGACGTAGCACGCCACCTTCCCCTCGCGCCGCAGGTTCATCGGCACCATGCAGAACTGGAGGCTTGCGCCGCCCTGGAGGAACATCACCCGACGATCCCGCGGAACGCCGACGACCTCGTGCACCAGGTCGATGGCGTGTTCGTGGATGGACGAAAATGCCGGGCCGCGATGGGAGATTTCGAGGATCGAAAGGTCCGACTCGATACCTTCGTTCCAGAAGTTCGCCGACCGAAGGTTGCCCACCGCGGCGGCGACGCGCTCGAGCACGGGCTCGGGCAAGATGGCGGGCCCGGCGGAGAAGTTCCAGGGGCGCTTGCTCATGGCGACCGAGAGTAGCTGCCGGCCCGAGGAGGTGGTAGCGTCGCGCCCCGTGAGCCAGAAGACGTCGTTCCCATCCCCGTCCGAACTCGTCGCCGGCGAAGGCGAGCTTCGCGCGACCTTCGATACGACCCTCGGGTCGTTCACGGTCCGCCTCTTCGAAGACGTCGCGCCGAACACCGTCGCCAACTTCGTGGGCCTCGCCACCGGCCGGATCCCCTGGACGGATCCGCGCACCGGGCAGCAGCGCGAGGACCCGCTCTACGATGGTGTGATCTTCCACCGCGTGATCGACGGATTCATGATCCAGGGCGGAGATCCGACCGGCACCGGCCGGGGCGGTCCCGGGTACCGTTTCGCCGACGAGACGAGCCCCAAGGCGCGCCACGACAAGGCGGGCATCCTGTCCATGGCCAACGCCGGGCCCAACACCAACGGCAGCCAGTTCTTCGTCACCCTGGCCCCCACCCCTCACCTCGACGGCCGCCACACCGTCTTCGGCGAAGTGGTCGAAGGACTCGACGTCGTGCAGAAGATCGGCAAGACCCCCACCGACGCCCGCGATCGCCCCCGCACCGACGTCACCATTCGGACGATTCGGGTGTTCCGCGCCTGACCGAGCACGGTAACCGCCGCCGCCGGGGGGGCGGGGCCGCCGATGGCGGGGCCCATCCTTTGCTCCACGGCGCAGGCCTGGTCGTCGTGGTATCCTCGAACCTCGATCCGACGATGGAGACCATGCCATGAAACCTGACTTTCGCATTGCGACCACGGCCCTGCTGACGACGGTTCTTGCCCTGGCAAGCGCCTGCGGCGACGACGACACCGGCACGAGTGGAGGATCCGACGGCACCGCCGGCTCCACCGGCGCCACCGCCGGCTCCACCGGCGCCACGGTGGGGACGACCGACGGCACGAGCGTGGGAACCGCTTCGGCGAGCGGCGGTTCCACGTCCATGGGGTCGTCGGGGGGCACCGCGGGCACCACCGGGGGCGTCACCGAGGTCCTCCTCTACGGTGACGTGCGCGACTACATCAGCGACCAGCCGATCCCGGGCGTGGACATCTACGCCTTCGACGACCCCAACTTGTCGACGACCGCCGACGACATGGGGATCTACCAGCTCGGCCCGTTCGCCCCGAACACCGATCACTTCATCGTCCTGCCCGACGACATGGACTACTGGGGAGCCATCATCCCGGTGAGCATCGGCAACGAGGCCATGCAGCAGCAGCCGCTGTCGAAGATCTCCCGCAGCTTCGTCCAATCCCAGCAGGATCTGCTCATGGACCAGATGCCGGCGCCCCACGACCCGACCACGGCGTTCCTGTTGGTCCGCGTCCTCCAGAACAGCGCCATCATGGAGGGCAACGTGACCATCGAGCTGTCACCGCCGCCCGCGCCGGACACGTACTATGCCCCCGATCCGGACGGCAAGCCGATCCTGAACTCCAACGAGGCGCAGTGGGGCCTGCTGCCCGTCGTGGTGTACTTCAACGTCGAGCCCATGGCCCCGGGCAGCTACACGATCACCGCCACCCACCCCGTGCGTGACTGCACGGTCAAGTACCCCGATTTCCCGACCGTCGGCGCCCACATGACGCTCGTGGACGTCGATTGTCCGCCCCCCGGCTGACCTCCCGGTCCCCCCGACGGGCCGCGCCCTCGATGCAGTGCCGGGTCCTGCGGGCTCGGCACTCGCACGTCGGGCCCCCGCGCTACGGTTCGACGGAGCGCTCGATGTCGGCCGGATACCGCCCCGGCGCCTCCGCCGGTGCGCCGACCTTCTCGCGCTCCACGCCGCAGCGCCACGGCCCGACGAGCAGGTGCTCGCGGCGGCACTCGACGACCGCCGTGCCGAGGGAGGTCCGGAAGTCGTAGCGGTGGCGGAACGGGCCGCGTTCGATGCGAAGGGGGGTCGGCCGCTCCACCACGCACCCACTGCGGGGGCCACAAGCCGTCTCGCGGGCGTGGGCCTCGAGATCGGGGTCGGGCCGACGGTTGCGCACGCCGAGCCCGACGAGGACCAGTGCGGCGACGGGAAGGGTCCAGCCCGCGATCCGATTCATGGCGTCGCCTCTCCCTGGGGTGAAAGACGGCCCGTGCGATCGACCACGAAGACCCCGTCCTTGACGACCGCCTCCGGCCGCTCGAGCACCGTGATGTCCTCGAGGGGATCTCCCTTCACCAACACGAGATCCGCGCGCATCCCGGCGACGATGCGGCCCACGTCCGAAAGCCCCAGCAGCCGCGCCGCAGCCGACGTGCCCGCCACGATGGCATCCATCGGCTTCATGCCCAGTTCGACCATGGTCGTAAACTCCTTTCCGTTTCGGCCATGGGGAAACACGCCGGCGTCCGAGCCGAGGGCGATGGGCACCCCGGCTTCGTAGGCCATGCGAAAGCTGCGCTGCATCTTGGGCGCGATCTCCTTGGCCTTGCGCGCCGAGTCCGGCGACAGCGCCCCGGCCTCCGCGCGCTCGACCACGTAGCGGCCCACGTAGGTCGTCGGCACGAGGAAGACGCCGCGACGCTTCATGGCCGCAATGGCCTCGTCGTCGAGGATGCTGCCGTGTTCGATGCTGTGCACCCCGGCCGCGATGGCCTCCTTGATCCCCTGATTGCCGTGGGCGTGAGCCGCCACCTTGCGTTCGGCCCGCACCGCCTCCTCCACGATGACGCGCATCTCCTCGACCGTAAGCTGCGGCGCCCCCACCCCGTCCCCTTGGGAGAGCACCCCGCCCGTAGCGCAGATCTTGATGACGTCGGCACCGTACTTGATCTGGTACCGCACCGCCTTGCGCAGTTCGTCGGGGCCGTCGCCGATCCCCTCGCGGAAGTCCGGGACCTCGCCGAACACCTCGGGACGAAGCGCATTGGTGTCGTCGCAATGCCCGCCGGTGGTCCCGATCGAGTGGTTTGCGACCAGCATCCGGGGGCCCGGCACGAGTCCGGCGTCGATGGCGTCGCGCAGGGCGCGGTCGGCCATCCCACCGCCCACGTTGCGCACCGTGGTGAATCCGGCCAACAAGGTCGCACGTGCGTTGCGCACGCCACGAAGCGCCCGGTCGGCGTCCGTCTCGCGAACCTGGCGTTCGACCCCGGCGGCGTAGCTGTCGGGCGGGTCCATCACCATGTGGGTGTGGGCATCGATGAAGCCGGGAAGCACCGTGTAGCCACGCGCATCCACCTCGGTCACGCCGTCCGGGACCTCGAGGTCCTTGCCCACGCCCGCAATACGTCCATCCTGAACGAAGATATCCGTATCCGGTAGGGGTGCGCGGCCCGTCCCGTCGACGAGCACGGCATCTCTCAGGACGAACGCGCCGGCCGTGGCCGGCGACGAGGGATCGATGGCAAGGGCCGCCGACGGCGCCGCCGGATGCTCGGGTACCGGACAAACCGCATCGGGCACGGCCGACGCCGTGGACGACGTGCCCGACGCGTGGCACGCGGCGACGAACAAGAGGGAGGAGACGCCGAAACGCATCATGCACCGGCCACGGTGCCCGATTCGGGGGCGGCCACGCAAGGGGGGGCCGACCGGGCAGATCGAGACCGGCCCCCTACCTGCGGGCGCGCGCGAGGAAACGCCGGGCCCCCATCCGCATGCGGCGGCCCTGGCTCGGCGTGAAGGTCTGCCGTAGCCCGCGGCGACAACTGCACATGAGGTTCTCGACACCGGGACGGTGGGGCAGCCCGAAGGCGTGGCCGACCTCGTGGACGAACGTCGTCACCGGCGCGTGCTTGGTGACCACGACGAACTCGCGCGTCGAGCCGCCGAGCCGCTGGAATCGCCAGTAGAGGCCGCGCACGACGTCGCGGCGACGACCGAGACGCGGCCCCACGGCCACCTCGTCGACGACGAAGACGTGCAAGGTGCCGTCGGGCCGAGCGAGGCGCCCGAGGCGACGCCGATCCCGCGCCCTGCGCACGCGGCGATGTCCCTCGCCGGCGGGGACGACCCGCACCACCCGCACGGCCAGCCCATGGGGGGCGAGGGCCTCGTTGGCGCGCCGCACCCATGCGGTGATCCGCGCCGCCGACACCGGGGTCGCCACGTGCACCGTCACCGGGACCACCAGCGACCGTTGCCTCGGCTTCGCCGGTGCCGGGCGGGTTCGAATGTCGGGTCCGCGCCGTCCGGCCGCCCGTACGGCGGACGGCACCACCGCCGCTGCCACGAGCACCGCCACCATCACGGCGAACGTAGCGAAGCGGTGCATGTGGACGCGGGACACCGATCCAATTGTTCGGCCGCCCCGGCGGCGGCGCAACTGCGAACGCAGCGCCGCACCCCGAGCCCGCGCCGGACCACGGCCGGCCGCGTGCGGTATGCTGCGGCCATGTTCGGACTCGAACGCCCCGTTTCCGTCGACTTCGTCCCCGACGAGGACGGACGGCGCTTCGTCGCCGAGACGTTCGCGCACGTTGCGTCGGCCCTCGACGATGCCGCCCAGGCGACCTTCGTCGGCGGTGAGAAGATCCCGCCGCCACGGGATCTCGACGAACTCTTCGAGGTGGTGTGCGCAACCCAGGCCCGCATCGGCCAACAGGACGTGGAGTTCTCGATGGTGGAGATGCCCGAGCAGGGGCCACCGGTGCCACCGGGTTACGCCCCCCTCGGTAATCCCGAGGGGCAACTCCTGCACACCTTCGAAAAGGACGGCGCCTACCTCATGCTGCTCGTACCCGCGCTGTTTCGCGTGCCGCAGCTCGTCCTGGCCAGTGCAGCGCGGGAGCTCGGCCGACTCGCCCTGCATCATGCCGGCGCCGTCACCACCAAGGACCCCGACCTCGTGGAGGCCGAGGCCGAGATCGCCGCGACAGCCCTCGGCCTCGGGACGTGGGTCGCCAACGGGGCCTACGTGTTCGAGAACGCCTGTTGCGGCGGGGGCTGCGGCGTCGACCTGTCGTCGATCCGCGCCGGACTGTCCATGCCCGAGGCCTGCTACGCCCTCGCCCTCTTCGCCCATCGGCGCGGGCTCGGCCGCCGCGCCGTCGCGCGGCCCCTCGCGCCCACCCAGAAGGCCGCCTTCAAGGCCTGCTATCGGCACGTCGCGAAGCACGGCCCACCCGCGGTACCCCCCGCGGGTCCGAGCGCGAGCACCGACGTCCCCGGCCAACGGTCACCCGCGGCGTAGGGCACCGGCGCCTCTCCACGCGCCGGGCGCCGGCGCACGCGCGGGCGCCGGCGCCCGTGCCGCGTGCGTCCGTCACCCTTCCGTCTTCGCCAGACGATCGGCCAATGGACGGTGGGGCACGCGCATCAACACGTAGTGTTCATTCTCGTAGACCTTCTCGACGTGGCGGCGCAGCGCCACGGGCAGGTGGCTCGACAGGCGCCCTGCGTGGGCCTGGATCGTGATGAACCAGGTGGCCGCCTCGGGCGCCTTGCGCGCCCGATCCTCGAGATAGGATGCGAGCTTGCGCCGGTCGGGCTCCTTCATCACCCAGATCCGCCCCTTCGTAAAGTAGGTCTCGCCGCGGTAGTAGAACCACCAACTGACGATGTCGTCGTCGGGTGTCCTTCGTTCGAAGTAGGTGCGAAACGCCGTGCGTTGCGACCAGTGTTCCGAGGCGGCCGGCAGATAGGCGTTGAGCAGAAGGTGCGTCACGAGCCCCGCCCCCACCACGAAGATCGCGGCCGACGCCCGCAGCCGTCCCGCGAGCCACGGCACGAGTCCGACGGCGAAGGCCACCGAGGCCCACGCGAAGTTCGTGGTCTCGGGCGCTCCGCGGCGCCACATCCCCGTGTACAAGTACGTCGTCAGATGGGCGAGGATCGCCGGCTCGTACGTGACGAGATGCAACGCCGCATAGAGGAGGCC
Source organism: Deltaproteobacteria bacterium (assembly GCA_003696955.1). Taxonomy (GTDB): domain Bacteria; phylum Myxococcota_A; class Polyangia; order Nannocystales; family Nannocystaceae; genus J032. Next base: position 7,804 of record RFGU01000249.1, read on the forward strand.
GAGCCCCACCAGGGCGGAGAGCCCCCGTACCCCGAGACGATGCGCGCCGAGATCGCGCTCGATCAGGAAGATCGCCGTCAGGATCGCCGCCGGCGGCAGCACGGGTACGAGGTAGTGGTAGTACTTGGTGACGCTGGTGGAGATCGCCCACAGGGACACGAAGGTCCACAGGACGCACACGCGAACGAACACGTGGCGGGGCGTCGGCGCTTCGGCCACGCCCGCGCCATGCCGGCGCAAGACCCACCCGGCGGCCAGGCCGAACGCCACCGGAACGAAGGCGCTCCACGGCAGGGCCGCCGGCCCGAGGATCCGTAGGTAGTAGGTGAGGTCGCCGACGGCCTGGGCCTGCTCGCCGCTGCCGAAGCGCGCGAGGTTGTTGACCATGATCCACTCGTTGACCCACCGGTCTCCGCGGAAGATCCACATGGCGTGGTGCCACGGCAGGAGCACCAACGCGAGCCCGAGTACGCCGACCACGAGTTCGAGTTCCCGCAGCCGCGGCCTTCGTCGACCGGCGACCCACGCGTCGACGAGGCAGGTGGTCACCACGATGCCCGGCCCGATGAGCCCCTTGGCCATGGCCGAGACGCCCGCCGCGGGGAGAACCAGGGCCATGGCGGCCTGCCGCGACGTCCGCAACCGCAACAGACGCACGGCGAGGACCACGGCCACGACGGCGTAGATCCCGAACTGCCATCCGATGGCGCGCAGGGCGGCCACCGAGTATGGGCCGTCGGCACGCCCCGCCTTGGCGACACGAGCCGCCGTCCATGGATCGAGCACGTGGGCCCACAGGACTGCGAGCGGCACGACCCCGAAGATCAGGAGCAACGCCGCCGCCGGCAGGAGGCGAGCGTCCCATGTGATCTCGAAGCCGCGAAAGGTGCGTCGGTGCAGCGGACGCGCCGGGTGGGAGACGGCCACCGCATAGGCGCACACGCCGAACACCACGGGCGCAAGGGCGAAGACGTCGGTCAGGGCCTGCCGGGTGACAAGCGCCATCTGGGGCATGGTGGCCAGGACGAACGCGGCGAGGACGCCGGCTCGCCGGCTCACCATGCGCCCCACCACCACCCCGATGACGACGACGGTCGCCACGCCGAACACGAGGCTCGGCAGGCGCAAGGCGATCTCCGCCATGGGATGATGGACCATCTCCGCGGGATCGGCCCCGGTCCCCACCCCGAAGGCGGCCATGGAGAGCGCCATCGCCCAAAAGGCGAGGGGCGGCTTGGACCAGAACGTGGTTTCCGCCCGGCCGTGGGGACCGCCGCTGCCCGGCCGCCACCACAGGTCGAGGGGATCGTGACGCACGAGGATCTGCCGCGCGACCTCGCCGTAGTGGGTCTCCCACGGATCCCACGGTCCGCATGCGCGGATCGACGCCACGTAGATCGCGACGAGGGCCAAGGACGCCGCGACGACGAGAACGGTCGTGGAGGTTGGCCGCGAGGCGCCCATGGGCGCGGGCGACGCTACCCGAACGTCTCGCCCCGTGTCCATCGCCCACGGCCTCCCATCGGGGCGTTCGCGGGGTCCCGGGCGCCCCCTTCGGCTCGTGGGCACGCCGAGGGCCACGGCCGTCCTCGCCCGGTACGCATACGCCGCTGTCTGCGGTACCCTCGAGCCCAAGGTCGTCTACGATGGAAGCGTCCGAGATCGATCTGCCGACGGTACGGGACGTGCGAGATGCGGCCCAGCGCATCGCCCCGTACGTCGTGCGCACGCCGACGATTCGGGCCTACCGGCTCGAACGACGCCTCGGCGGACCGCGCCTTTGGCTCAAGTGCGAGAACCTGCAGCGCATTGGCGCCTTCAAGGCCCGCGGAGCCGTCCACGCCGTGTTGCGGCTCGTCGAACGAAGGCGACCTCGAGCCCTCGTGACCTACAGTTCCGGCAACCATGCCCAGGCCGTCGCCTACGCGGGCACCGTGACCGGGCTTCCGGTGATCGTCGCGATGCCCGAGGACGCCCCCGCCATCAAGGTCGCCGGCGTACGTGCCCTCGGCGCACGGGTGGTGTTCGCGGGCACGACGTCGGAGCATCGCCGCGTGGCGGCCGAGCGCATCGCCGCCGAGGAGGACGCCACCATCGTCCAGCCCTTCGACGATCCGGACATCATCGCCGGGCAGGCCACCGCCACCCTCGAACTCGACCAGGACGTGCACGAAGCCGTCGGAAGGTCCCCCGACGTCCTGTACGTGCCGGTGGGGGGCGGCGGCCTGGTGGCCGGCGCCGCCCTCGCCGCCGCCGACGGCACCCGGATCCACACGGTCGAGCCCGCGACCTGCGACGCCATGGCGCGCAGCCTCGAGGCGGGGGAGCGGGTCGCGGTCGAACCGGGCCCCACCCTCGCCGACGGACTCAAACCGGTGAAGGTCGGCGTGCGCAACTTCGAGATCGTCCGGCGACGCGGTGCCACGCCGGTGCGCGTGGACGACGACGACATCGGCGCGGCCCTCGTGGCCCTCTTGCGCGACGAACACCTCCTCGTCGAGCCGTCGGCCGCGGCCGCCCTCGCCGCCGCATTCCGCGCCGAACCGGCCCCGGACGTCCAGGACGTGGCCGTCGTCCTGTCCGGCGGCAACGTGGCCCCGGAACTGGTCGGGGACCTCCTCGGGCGCTACGGTGGCGAGCCGTGAAGCTCACGGTTTCGCGCCCCCTCCTGCCGACGGCGGTCGTAATCGTGCTGGCCGCGACCGCGTGTGCGTCGACCCGACCGGCCGACCGCGAAGCTCCGGCCAAGGTAGCCCGTACGGGGGAGACCACCGGCCCCGACGCCCCGAACGTCGCCGAGGAGGACGACGGCGACGTCCCCGATCCCCACCGGGTCGTGTTCGCCGACCGCATCGGTTACGCGTACCTGCTCGTCCTGCCGCCTTCGGGCCGCCCGCCGTCCATCGGCCGCGACGACATCGTCGCCATCGCCGACGCCGCGTTCGAGGAGTGGAAGACCATGCCGGAGGTCGCCGAGTTGCTCGAGATGGTGCGCACGGACCCGGCATCGACGCGCATCGGTCCCACCCACGTCGGCGAGACCGACGAGGATCTCGCCCGCACCGCCGCCCTGCGCACGAAGGCGGTCCTCGGCCTTCACGTCGAGGTCCTGCCGCTGCACGCGCCCGGGGAGCCGCCCCTGGTGCCGGCCGAGCAGCTCCGGGATCCGCTGCTGGCCCGCGACCTGCCCGAACCCATGCGCAATCGCTACGCCGCGGCGAGCCACGCCCTCCTGCTGCGGGCCGAATACCGAAACGTCCACCGGGTCCGCGGGCTGCGGCTCCTGCAGACCCTCGTCGACCACGTCTCGCGCCACTACGACGCCGTCATCTTCGACTTCGACACCAAGGAGACGGTCCGACCCGAGACGTTCCAGTCCAGGATGTTCCGGCAGGACCTGTTCAACGTCGCCGACCAGCTCGCGGTCGTACCCCTTCCGGGATTGCCTTCGGACCCCCCGGGCACCGTTCGACTGTCCACGCGGGGCATGCGACGCTTCGGGGCACCCGATCTCGAACTGGCCGGACTTCCGAGGGATCCTGCGGTCCTGCAGGCGGGCACCCACCTGGTGAACGGCCTTGCGCGGATCCTGGCCGAGGCCGCCGAGATCGATCCCTCCGGGTTCGCCCGGGAGGCCGACGACGAGATCGAGATCCACTACCGAGACGTGGACGCCGCCTACGCCGGTCGCAGCGCCCACCTCGCCCACTGTGAGGGCTGCCCCGAGCGCGTACGCGTCCACCTGGTGCGCCGCCCGGAGGTGGACACCGATCCACGGGGCCACCCGGTCGTGCGCATCGTGGCGCCGCGATCGATCTCGGGCGCCCCCGACTACGATCACGCAGCCTGGGTCCGCACGGCGCTGCGGGACCTGCTCGGCGCCTGACGCTGGTCTCGGCGCCGGGCCGGAGCACGACGACGGGCGTAGGGCCCGTGGGCTACCATGCCGGGGCCGTGCGCCCGATGCTTCGCGCCCTCGCGGTCTTCGTGGCCGTCTTCGCCATCTATGCCGCGCTCTCGGGACCACGACTCCTACGGCCGAGTCCGGACAACCACTTCGTACACATGGCGTCGGCGTGGCTCCACGGTCGACTCGACCTGCCGGGCAGGCCGCCCCATCGCAACGACTGGGGCAAGATCTCGACCTATGTCCTCGACGACGGCACGCAGGTCGTGGGGATCGTCTGCCGGACCGCCGCCTGTGCCGCCGCCACCGGCCGGGGCGAGATCGCCGTGCGCACCATGGACGGGGACGTGGTCGAAATTTCCCGCCGGCGTATCCGACGCACGACCCACCGCTACTACGTGACCTTTCCGCCAGGGCCGGCGGTGGTGCTGCTGCCCCTCGTGGCCCTCCTCGGGTTCGCGACCCCGGACACCCTGATCTGCGTGCTCGCAGGCGCCCTCGCCCCCGCCCTGCTCGTCCTGGGGCTCGACCGATTGTGGCCCCCGTCCTCGCCTACGGATCCGGCCCACCCCATCCTCGCCCTCGCCCTCGCGCTCGGCAGCCCGCTTTCGTTCGTGGCGCCGGCCGGCGGGGTGTGGTTTCTCGCCCAGGCCATCGCGGTGGCGTGTGCCATCGTCGCCATCGTGGGCGTCCTTGGGGCCTACCGCCCCATGATCGTCGGGCTGGCCCTGGCCCTGCTGCTCGCAACCCGCCCCACCGTCGCCCTCGGCGTGTACGCGTTCGTCGCCGTCCTGTGGGCCCGCAGGCGGCCGCGCCTACGAACGGCCCTCGCCGTCGTCGTTCCGTCCATCGTCGTCGGACTCGCCCTGGCCGCCCACAACTTTGCGCGATTCGGGGACGTCTTCGAGTTCGGGCACCGGTTCCTCGACGTGGCATGGCAGCCCAGGATCCAGGAGCACGGCCTGTTCTCCCTGCGGTACCTGCCGCGCAACCTCCACGCCATGTTCCTGCTCGCGCCGAAGATCGAAGACCACGGGCTGCGCGTGTCGATCCACGGCATGAGCCTTCTGCTCGCATCGCCCTGGGTCGCCGGCGTGCTGCGGCCGGGTGCCCCCTATGCGAGCCGGGCGGCGCTCGCCGTCGGGGCGATCACCGCGGCGGCCTTTCCCCTGCTCTACCAGAACACGGGGCAGGTCCAGTTCTCGCCGCGGTTCGCCCTCGACTTCCTGCCGTTCCTGCTCGTCCATCTGGCCGCCGCCGGCACGGCGCGCAGGCCGTGGTTTGCCATCCTCGTGGCCGTTGCGAGCGTGGTGGGCATCATCGGCGGAGCCCTCTTCGTCCGGGCCCCCGGCCGTCTCTTCGTGCCGTCCCTTTGGCCCTACGGGGCCGGCCCCTAGGAGCCCGCGTCGGCGGTCGCCGCCGCCCGAGCGACACCTAGGGGATCGTGATGGGTTCGTCGTCGCCGAGCACGGCCACCGGGAACTCCTCGCGCACCGCCGCATACGTGGCCACGAAGTTTCCCACCGAGACGTCGCCCGAGAAACGGTAGACGATGGCCGCCTTGTTGGGGTGGTGGCGATGGACGTCCTTGAGGATCGCCACGAGTTCCGGGACGCTCGTGGCCGACAAGGTCCGGCCGAAGCTCCGCGCGGCGGCCGTCACGACGAAACGCCCCGGTTCGATCGTGACGGTAAGGCCCAGCGCGGCCGAATTCGGCGGCAACGTAAGGCCCCCCGGACGCACCAGGTAGAAGGGGATCCCCCGCACGCCGGCGGGGCCACCGTGGGTCAGCAACATCAATCGGGGCGGCTGGATCGGCCGACTCTCCGACGCCGCATAGGCAATCTGCGTCAGCGTCTGGGCCGGAAGGTCTCGGTGGGCCCCGATGAGCACGACGTCCGGGACCTCCACGGCGTGGGTGCGACTTTCGACACCGAGTTCGAACCACCAGCGCCGAAACGTGTCGAAGAGGATCTTGGGACACTTGCTCGCGCACTCAGGCGACGGTTCGGGCGGGCTCACGCGGCCCGCCGACAGCGGCACCGCGAAACGGTCGAAGAGCTGCACGCGGCTCGGATCGGCCGTCACGATGAGGCCGGGCGTCACCGGCGCGCCGACGAACGGCGGCAGGTGTTCCGTGCCGAGCGCGCGGTTCAGGTGGGTGACGAGCACCGTGGCGAAGCCGCGGAGTTGCTCGTAGCCGGCTGCCGTCGCCCGGGCCTGGGGATCGGGCGCACCGCTCGACAGGCCGACCGACACCGCAAGGAGGAAGGAGGCAAACGATGCGAACATGACTAGAACTCCTCCATCGGAATCGGCAAATAGCGATCGACGGTGCCGTCCGGCACGGGGGCTGCGGCACCCGAGATCCCCAGACTCTTGGAGCGAAGCGCCTGGGCGGCGTCGATCTGTGCCTCGTCGCCGCCGAGGAATCGTGGAAGGTAGGGCATCAGCCCGATGGCCGAGTACCTCGGCCCCTCGGGCACCATGGCCAGGTAGAGCTGGTAAGGCTCCCGCTTGCACGACATCCGTACGAGGAAGGCTCCCTCGAGGCCTTCGGCGGCCTCCGCGGCCAGCCCCTCGACGACCCGCATCATGTCGGCCGACGCCATCCCGATGGCCTCGAGCCGGGCCTTCGTGGCCTGTGCGAGTTGGGTGACCATGGGCGCAAGCTCCTGGGCGCCCACCGGGGAGCACTCCGCGCCCCGCAGCGGCCCGGACAAGCGCTCGACCTCTCGCACGAACCGCCCTTGGACGGTTCTCGGATCGCTGTGGGCCACCAATTCGCGGGAGAGTGCGTCGAGGATGGCCACCGGAGAGCCGGTCGCCAACCAGCCCAGCAGGACGAACGCATCGAAGGCGCCGTGGGGCAGCCCCGTACGGATGCACGCCGCATTCCCGCCCTCGACGCAGTGGACGAATGCGGCTGCCGCCCGCTGGGCCGCATCCGCCGGATCGGGACGCGGGGGCGCGGGAGCCTCCTTGGGTTTGCACGCGGCGAGCCCGAGAACGGCTGCCCACACGGTGAGACGTACGAGGCGCGGCTGCACGATACGACCTGTTATCACCTTCGGGACGCAGGCGGCAACATTTCGGGCACGAGCCCCGTGAGATCGGCACAGCGACGTACGTGCGTCCACCGAATCGGTGGAAAATTTTGGCAGTCCCCGCACGTCCCCCCATGGTCCGGCCGTGCCCCGCGCGCTTTCGTCCACGCCGCCCGCCGTCGACCACCTCCACGCCGCGTCGGCCGACGGTCGCGTGCGCCTCTACTGCGGCGACGTCCTCGAGGTCCTCGGGCTTCTGCCCGACGGGTCCTTCGACATGGTGTTCGCCGATCCGCCGTACTTCCTGAGCAACGGGGGAACCACCTGCAAGGCGGGACGCCGCGCCAAGGTGGACAAGGGCGCGTGGGACGTGAGCGCCGGCGTCGAACACGACCACGACTTTCACCGCAAGTGGCTCGGCGAGTGCCGGCGATTGCTACGCAAGGACGGCACCATCTGGGTGTCGGGCACCCATCACGTCATCTATTCGGTGGGCTACGCCATGCAGTGCCTGGGCTTTCGGATCCTGAACGACGTCGTGTGGGAGAAGCCCAATCCCCCCCCGAACCTCTCGTGCCGCTACTTCACCCACTCCACCGAGATCCTGCTGTGGGCCGCCCGAGATCGTTCGAGCAAGCACTACTTCGACTACGCGGCCATGCGCGCGGAGAACGGCGGCAAGCAGATGAAGACCGTGTGGCGGATGCCCGCCCCTGGAAAGTCGGAGAAGCGCCACGGTAAGCACCCCACGCAAAAACCCCTGCGTCTGCTCGAACGGATCCTCAAGGCGGCCTGCCCGGAAGGGGGTGACGTCCTCGACCCGTTCAACGGCAGCGGCACGACGGACGTGGCCGCCCTGCGTGCCGGGGCACGCTACGTCGGCGTGGATCTCGACCCCGCATTCCTCGACCTGACCGTGGCCCGCCTCGAGGACGAGGACGCGGATCTCTTCACCCCCCGAAAAGGCCGACGCAAGCGCCACCTCGGGGTGGCCGCCGCCGGTCGGTGACGCCCCGGGATCACCGGCCGAATCGCAGGCCGATGCCACGGTCGTCGAGGGCGGGTGCGACGGCGTAGCTCGCCTTGTACGCCTTGCGCTCGCGCTCGAACAGACCGCCGGCGATGACGAGCGGCAGCCCCACGAGCAAGAGGACGCCCCCGGTGACCGCCCCCGCGATCACGAGGCGATCCCCCAACGCGCCCTGCGCGAGAACCTCCCGTCGACGGTGGAGATCGGCCTCCGTCGTCAGGTCCGGCAACTCCGACGAGGCCGACCGAGCAAGACCGATTCCGGCACCCATCATGCCGAGAGCGCCGGCACCCAACACGGTCAGGGCGGCGCCGGCACCCAGCATGCCGACGTTGCGGCGCCGTTGCCTGCGGTCGAGCACCGGATCGAACTTGGGGCGCATGGCCTCGAGACGTTCCCGTTCGCGTCGGCGCGCCTCGGCCTCGGCCTCGGCGATCTTGCGGTCGATCTCCCGAAGCCGATTCTCCGTCGCGGCCCGCTGGGTCGGCACCTCGGCCTCGGGATAGATGGCCTCCACCTCCTCGAGGAACCGCTCGAGCGCGCGCTTGGCCCGACGCAGTCGCCGTGCGTCGTGGTCCACGTCGTACGCCCGTTCCTGCGCGCGGGCGATGTTGTAGACGAGTTCGGCCCGCACCTTGCGGTTCTCCGAGGTCCGCGGCACGAGGGACAGGGCCTCGTACCAGGCGTGGATCGCCTGATCGAACTCGGCCGCCTCGTAGTGGCTGACCCCCGTCTCGAACAATTGCTTGGCCGCGGCGAGCGCGGATTCGTCCCGACCTTCTGCCGGACACGGCGCGGAGCCCGTTTCGGCCGCGGGCACGGGCGACGGTGTCGCAGGCGGCGCCGGCGCCGATTCGGAGGGCGGTTGGACCGGCCCCAACGCCAAGGCGGCACTTACGGCTTGGGCGACGAACGACGTCCACATGGTCAAAAGTCCGGGTAGATGATGGAGATCGTGCTCGAACCGTTGGCGACGATCATGTCGGCGGCACCATCCCCGTCGATGTCCTGCCGGATCATGAACAACGGTGCCGGCCCCACGTCGAGGTCCACCCGATCGGGAAAGGTACCACCTCGATTGAGGAACACGCCGACGCGATCCGTACCGTTCCCCGCGACGAAGATGTCGAGGGCGCCATCCTCGTTGCCGTCCGACAGCAGGAGGCCCGCCGGGAGCGACGGCGCCTCGAGTTCGATGAGGTCGGTCCCCACCACCGTGCCGGCCACGTTCGGGGCAACGACCACGAGATCGAGTTGTACGACGGAGGCGACGACCTCCGGCAGTTCGTCGCCGTCCAGATCCCCCGCGGCAATCGCCGCAGGCAACCCCGGCAGGGGGACCGTCGATGCCACATCGAAGTTGCGATCGCCTACGTTGCGAAGCACGGTCACCGAGCTTTCCAGCAGATTCGCCACGGCGAACTCCATACGCCCGTCGCCGTCGAAGTCGGCGCCCCGCGAAAGTCGCGCCCCAGCGCCCGCCGGGACCGGCTGCGCCGACGTGTAGGCCCCACCGCCCATCCCCCAGAACATCTCCACCGGAGCCATCGGCGCACGCGAACCGGTGGCGAGGTCGAGGATGCCGTCGCCGTCGATATCCTCGATGAGCACGTCGACGACGGGGGCCGAGGTCTGGAGCACGATGGGATCGGGTGCGTCTGCGGCGTCGGCGAGGGCAAAGACGACAAGCAGCCCCGGTGCGTCCTCGAAGGCGATCACCGCGTCGAATCGCCCGTCGCCGTCGAGATCGGCCACGTCGAATGCGCTGACCCGTGCGTCGAACGTCGTGTCCGCGCCCGCGTCGATCACGGTGTATTCCCGCGGGCCCGAGGAGACGAGCAGCACGCTACGGAAACAGGGACCGAACTCGGTCGGCGACGTCGCACAAAAGTCGTTCGTCACGGCGGCGATGTCGAGGTCACCCTCGCCATCGAGATCCGCGGCGAATACCCCTGCGATCACGCCGGGCACCGCATAATCCCGTGACGGACCGAAGCAGAACTCCCCCGGGTCCACGCGACCGTTGCCGCAAAGACCGCACACGCCGTTGTCGCAGCTTTGCGCCGGATCGCAGTCATGGTCCTTCTCACACGCCGATCCGAGCGTCTCCGTGGCCTCGAAACAGCCGGAGGCCCCGGCAAGCGACACGAAGGGCGCGAGGGCCACGAGGCGGACGCAGAGGACGTGTCGTGGCACTGCGGCAAGGGCCATGGCCGCGAGGTTAGCAGGAGCGAAGCACCCCCGCGGGCACCGACGGCATCGCCTCCCCCGGGCCCCGAGCCCTCCACCTGCGTTCACGGTGCAAATTCGGGCTCATGGGCCGGACGTTGCTAGAATCCCCGGGCCATGTCCGACGAACCCGACCGTCGAACGTCCCCCCGTGCCAGCCTCTTCGCTGGGATCCACGTGGTCCTGCCGGACGGCAACGAGATGGAGGCCACGGCCTTCGACATCGGGCGGCGGGGCATCTCCATCTGGGCCTCCGGCGTCCGTCCCGACGGGCTCGTTCGCCTGACGATTCCCCTCGACGAGAGCGAACCGCCGCTCGTCGTCGACGGCCGCGTGGTACGGGAATTCGAAAGCGACGGCGGTGCCGTGTGGGGCATCGAGTTCGTCGACCTTCCCGAAGCGGACGCGATGCGCCTCGCCCGCTTCGTCGAGGCCCGCAAGGAAGCCTAGGAACCGCAGGCAACCGCCGCCGAAGGCTCAGCCTTCGAGGATCTCCGCCTCCCGCGCCGAGACCGCCGCGTCGACGTCGGCGACGAACCTGTCGGTGAGCTTCTGCACCGCGTTCTTGCCCCGCTCGAGGTCGTCCTCGGAGATCTCCTTGTCCTTGGCCGCCGACTTGAGCAACTCGTTGGCCTCCCGGCGGGCCTGGCGAATGGCGATCTTCGCCTCCTCACCGAGGTCATGGACCTGCTTGACCAGGGCCTTACGGCGCTCTTCCGTCAGCGCCGGCACGGGCACGCGAACGACCACACCGTCGTTTTGCGGGTTGAGGCCGAGCCCCGCCGCCCCGATGGCCTTCTCGATGGCCGGGATCGTATTGCGATCGAATGGCTTGACCACGAGGAGCCTGGCGTCGGCCACGGTGACCGTGGCGACCTGCTTGAGCGGCATCGTCGCCCCGTAGGCGTCCACCCGGACCTCGTCGAGCATTGCCGGGTTCGCCCGGCCGGTACGCACGCGGCCGAGTTCACGGCGCAGGCGGTCGAGGGCCTTTTCCATGCCTTCTTGGGCAAGCTCGGTAGCTTCGTCGATCATGGCGCGTTCCTCGTCGATGGATTGGCCGGGTCCCTCGCCGGGCCGACGACGGTCCCGATGGGCTCGCCGCAGACCACGCGGCGAATGTTTCCCCGTGTCATCATGTCGAACACGATGATGGGAAGGTCGTTCTCCTTGCACAGCGAGATCGCGGTGCTGTCCATCACCCGTAGGCCACGGGAGAGGACCTCGAGGTAATCGAGACGCTTGAACCGCCGCGCATCGGCGTGGCGCTGCGGATCCTTGTCGTAGATCCCATCCACCCGCGTGGCCTTGAGCAGAACGTCCGCGTGGATCTCCATGGCCCGCAGCGCCGCCGCCGTGTCGGTGGTGAAGTAGGGGTTGCCCGTCCCCGCCGCGAAGAGCACGACGCGCCCCTTCTCGAGGTGGCGGATCGCACGACGGCGGATGTACGGTTCGGCCAAAGCCTGCATGGAGATCGCCGACAGGACACGGGTGAAGACCCCCCGCCGCTCGAGGGCATCTTGAAGGGCCAGGGCGTTCATCACGGTGGCGAGCATGCCCATGTAGTCGGCGCTCGCGCGGTCCATGCCGTCGGCGGCCGCCGAAAGGCCCCGGAAGATGTTGCCCCCCCCGATGACCAGGGCGAGTTCGACGCCGAGGCCGGCGATCTCCTCGAGTTCCTCCGCCAGACGGCCGAGGATGCCCGCGTCGATCCCGTAGCCCTGTTCCCCACACAACGCCTCCCCCGACAGCTTGAGGAGGACGCGACGATAATGGGGAACGGGGCCGTCTTCGCTCATGGTCTTCGGGCGGTCGGAGGGGTGGGCGCCCGGAAGCCTACGCCCCGTGGACCTGCGCCGCCACCTCGGCGAGGAAGTCGTCTTGCTTCTTCTCGAGCCCCTCGCCGAGTTCGTAGCGCGCAAAGCGACGGATCTGCACGTTCTCCCCCACCTTGGCGATGAGTTCCTTGAGCAGATCCCCCACGGTCTTCTTGTTCTCCCGGATGAAGGCCTGCTCGAGCAGCACCCGCTCCGAGAGCCACTTCTCGATCTGCCCGTCGACGATCTTGTCGACGATCTTCTCGGGCTTGCCCTCGTTCAAGGCGCGCTCGCGCAGGATCCCGCGCTCCTTCTCGATGGCGGCGGGGTCCATGTCCTCGCGCCGGACCACGTCCGGATTCATCGCAGCGATCTGCATGGCGATGTCGTTGCAGAAGCGCTCGAAGTCCTCGGTCTTGGCGACGAAGTCGGTCTCGCAGTTGACCTCGACCATCACGCCGATGCGGCCGCCGTGGACGTACGTCGCGATGCGGCCTTCCGTCGTGGCTCGACCGGCCTTCTTGGCCGCCTTGGCGAGCCCCTTCTTGCGCAGCATCTCGGCCGCCTTGTCGAGGTCGCCGTCGGTCTCGCGCAGGGCGTTCTTGCAGTCGAGCATCCCGGCGCCGGTGCGTTCGCGCAGTTCCTTGACGAGTGCAGCAGTGACTTGAGCCATGGGTGATTCCTCGAATGGGTGGGTGTGGATCTCGCGGGGTGGTCGAACGGACGTCGGGTCAGGTGGCCTCGGGGGCCGGCGCCTTGGCGGCGGCCTGGGCTTCTTCGGCCTCGGGGCTCGCCGCAGCCTCGGGCGGCGGCAACTGGGTACGGCGCGAGACGAGTTCCACCTTCGGGCCGTCGCCTCCGGTGTGCACCCGAATCGTCTCGGGAGCATCCTCCACCTCCGCTGCACTGGCGGCCACGGCCCGCTGCTTGCCGAGCCGCGCCCCTTCGATGCAGGCGTCGGCCATCCGCGTGCAGGCAAGCTTGATCGATCGGATGGCGTCGTCGTTGGCCGGAATGATGTAGTCGATGAGGTCGGGATCGGCGTTCGTGTCCGCGAGGGCCACGACGGGGATCTCGAGCCGATTCGCCTCGGCCACGGCGATGTGCTCGTGGGTCGGGTCCACCACGAACACGGCACCGGGCAGGTCGGGCATGTCCTTGATACCGCCGAGGTTGCGCTCGAGCTTGGCGCGCTGTCGCTGGATCCGCAGGACCTCCTTCTTCGTCAACTTCTCGTAGGTGCCGTCCTCCTCCATCTTCTCGAGGCGGCGCAACTTGTCGATGGACTGGCGAATGGTCTTCCAGTTCGTGAGCGTCCCGCCCAGCCAGCGGAAGTTGACGAAGAACTGGCTGGCCCGGATCGCCTCGGCCATCACGATGTCCTGCGCCTGCTTCTTCGTGCCCACGAAGAGAATCGGCTTGCCCTCCATGGCGACGCTGCGAATGAAGGCGAAGGCCCGGCGGAACAACACCGCCGTCTGCTGCAGATCGATGATGTGGATCCCGTTGCGGACGCCGAAGATGAACGGCCGCATCTTCGGGTTCCAACGATCGGTGCGGTGACCGAAGTGGGCCCCGGCCTCGAGCAGTTCGCGGATCGTAACGATCCTGGTGGGGGCGATGGATTCGGCACCGGCGGTCTCCGGTGCGGTCTCGGTGGTCATGACGGTTTCTCCTGTCGGTTGGCGTTGCGCCTCTGTGCCGGTCTTCGGATGCGCCCAAGACCCCCTTCGGGGGCCACGCCAGGCGACCTCGCGGCACATGGGGTTTTCTGGTCGGGGCGCGGCTTCTACCACGCCGCGGGGAGGGCGACCAGCGCGCATGGCGCGCATTGCCGTTGCAACCCATCCCGGGCCGCCGAGCGCCGATCCGGGGCTGCAGGCCGCCGGCGGGGTGGGCGATGCCGCCGATGGTGGCCCAAGCCCCCTCGCGCACACCCGCCCCCCTCGTGACGGCCGCCCTGTGCCTTGCCTGCCTCGGCACGTTCGCCCACCTGCGGGCGACCGCCCCGGCCGAAGCCTCGGCGTACCTGTTGGCCCTGCTCGACCACGGAGCCAAGGACCCGGCGTTGGTCCTCGACCTCGGTGAAGGCTACCGGCTCTTTTCTTCTCACTTCGTCCATACATCGTGGACCCACCTGGGCTTCAACCTCGCGTTCCTCTTCCCGGTGGGGGCCGCGCTCGAACAGGTCGTCGGGCGGCGACGCTATCTCGGTCTGCTCGCGGTGTGCGCCATGGCCGCCAATGCAGCCAGCCTGCTTGCGACCCGGGGCGTCTCGGCCGGCGCTTCGGGCATCGTGTTCGGGCTGCTCGGCACGGCCATCACCCTCGGTCTGCGCTACGGGCCCAAGATGGCCCCGGCGGTGCGTGTCCACTTCGGCCTCTTTCCCCTGCCCTTCGCGGTGTTGACCCTCGGACTCGGGCTCTTCGATCCGCGCATCGACGTGGCCAGTCACGTGGCCGGATTCGTCGCCGGCCTGCTCGCCGGAACCATCGTCGCACCGCGGGGCTGGCCCATGGGCATCGTACCGCTGCCCCCGGAACTCGCCTGCGCGGGCAGACCGGCCACGCGAGCGGCGCTCGTGTCGTGCACCTCGGTGGTGGTCCTCGCAGCGGGGGTCGTGCTCGCGGACGGTGAGCACGCCGCCCCACGACGACTGCCCCTCGGCGCCACGGCCCACGTCCCGGTGCCCCGCCACTTCGACGTAGGCTTCGGGCCCCTCGGCACCTACCGCGCCGAGGCAGCCGGCGGGCTCGTCGCGGTGGAGACCGACGAGGCGCCCGGCGACGCCGACCTGCCCACCTGGTACACGCTGCACCGGATGGCGCCGCTTGCGCGGGCGTCGGGCGGCCGCGTGCAGGCGGTGGTCCCCACGCCCACGGGACTGAGGATCTCCTACGTGCGGGACGGCGTGGAGACGACGCGCACGGTCGACGTCGTGGACCACGGCCGCGTCCTCGGCCTCGTGGTCTGCGAGGCCCCGGCGAGGTGGCGCCGGACCCTGCGTGAAACCAGGCGCCGGGCCCTCGGGTCGGTGGAGGGCGTGTGGCCAAAGCCCCCCTACGCATCCTTGCGGGCGGCCGCTACCCTCCGCTGACCCGAACCATGTCTCGCCGTCTCCTGCTCCTCGGGCTCGGCCTGCCCCTCGCCGTGGCCTGTTTCGTCGACCGGGCCGCCCCTTCCACGTTTCGCAACACCTGCTCGGTGGACGACGACTGTCGGGCGGGACAGGCGTGCATCCGGGGCTTGTGCGAGGTTCCGTGCACCCAGCAGACCTCCGCGGAGGACTGCCCCTTCGACGACGGGTACGCGGGCTGCATCAATGGAGCCTGCGCGAGCGTCTGCCCCCTGCCCGAGGAGGGCGAGAAGGACCCCTGCCCCGCGCCCCAGACCTGCGTCGATCTCGGCATCGACGTCGGGGGCGGAGGCGGCAGCTTCTTCGGTGGCGGTTCGAGCGAGCCGACCGGGGTCTGTACCTCGCCCTGCGAGGGCGGCGACTGCCCGGACGGGGAGATCTGCCTCGAGGGCTTCTGCGCGGCGACGTGCACCACCGACGACGAGTGCACGAGCGGGCTCGTGTGCCTTGCGGGGATCTGTGCCCCCGACTTCGGAGGAACGGGCTCGACCGGGGCCGGGTCGGACACGGGCACGTCGGGCACTGCGACGGGAGGGATGCCATGACCACGACCTCGCCTCGAAGGTCCCGCGGCCACGGGGCCGTCGCCCTGCTGCTTTCGGCGGGTTGCGCGACCTCGGCCGCCCCCATGCGCTCGCGTCCGGTCGCCCCGGCCCTCTACACCGCGTCCATGGCCGAGACGACGCGCTTCGAGCGGACGACGCGACGCCCGGGCCCGGACGATCCCCCGCGGCACCCGAAGGCCACGGTGGCCGTCTTCGCCACGAGCGCCACCGTCGGGATCGTCGGCGCCCTCGGGGCCCTCGGGTTCGGGATCGCCGGTGCGGCGCTCAACCCCAAGCTCGACGACGGCTTCGAGAAGGGCCTTTCGGTGGACGAGGAGGACCAGATCCGCAATCGGGGCGAACTCTACAACGACCTGGCCGTCGGATTCGGCGTCGCGGGCCTCGTCGGCCTGGGGATCGCCGCCATCACCTACGGTGTGGACTATACGCGGTGCGGCCCGCTGGCCCCCAAGAAGCGTCGCTGCGACGTCGTACGTGGGCAGGCGGAGGGACCGCCCCGGCCGCGGGCCACGGCCGCCCGCCGACCATCGTCGGCGCCGGTGCGCTAGGCTGCCGCCGGCGTGTCCGCCCCGTCCGACCGTTGGTTCGCCGCGATCCTGGCCGTCCTGGTCGGCGTGACGTTCCTGCCCGTGGTCGGCTTCGACCTGGTCTACGACGACCACCTCGTCCTTACGGACAACGGCTACCTGCGCACCCGCGGCGACCTGTGGAAGCTCTTCGACGGCCGCGCGGTCGAAGAAGGCGTCCCGGACGCCCACCGGCCCGTCTCCGTGGTGTGGGACGTCGTCACGTACCGACTGTTCGGACTTTCGGCGGCCGCCCACCACGGACTCTCCCTGTTCCTCGCGGCCGCAGCGTCCGTGCTGGGCTTCGCTTGGTTGCGGCGGCGCGGTGAGCCGCCGTGGACAGCGTTCGTGGCCGGCGCGGTGTTCTCGGTCCTGGCGGTCCACGCCGAACCGGTCGCCGTGGTCAGCTTCCGCGAGGATCTGCTGGCATTCGTGCTCGCGGTGACGGCCGCCTGCCTCGTCGAACGCCGCGGCACGTGGCGCCCGCCGGTGGCTTCCGCGTGCTTCTTCGCCGCGTGCCAGACGAAGATGTCCGTCGCGCCCCTTGCCCTGATCGTCCCGGCGGCGCAGCTCGGGGGCGTCGGCCGCCGCGACCCGGCACGGGCCCGCACGGCCGCAGCCGCCCTGGCCTTCGGCCTCGCGGTGGCCGTCCTCCACCGCATCGCGGTGCTCGGGGCGTTCTCCGGCCAGGGCGACGACCCACGCAGCCTGGCCCATACCCACGGCTGGGACGTGGGCGTGGCCGCCGGGTTCGAGGCCGCCGCCATGGGGCTCGGGCGCCTTCTGCTCCCCGTCGGCCTCGCCCCGGACCACCCCGATCGGCCGGCAACCTGGGCCGATCCGGCGCCATGGCTCGTCGCCGCCGCCTTCGCGTTGGCCGCCGGGTGGTGCCTCGTCCGAAGTCTGCGCGGGCCCCTTCCCCGCGCGGCGTTCGTGGCCGGCGCCCTCGCGCTCTCCTTCGTGCCGGCACTCGGCTTCGTTCCCCTGCGCAACGTCGAAGCCGAACGTTACCTTTTCGTACCATCGTGGATCTTTTCCATCGGAGCCGCCGCCGGCCTCACCCTCGTCGCCCGGCGTCTGGCGCCGCGGGTCGGCGTCATGGCCGCAGCCGCACCGGCATTTGCCCTGGTGGTCGTACAGGGCGCGGCGGCCCAGGCTCACGCCCGCGATTTTCGCAGCGAGTCACGGCTTTGGGAGGTGGCGGCCCGCCGCGCACCCGGATCGGCCCGCGCCCAGTCCCTGGCGGCGATCCAGCAGATCCGTCGCATCGAGACGTACCAGCGGGCCGAGCGCCCGGTCCCGCCGTGGATGTGGGCACGGGCACGCGCCGGGTGCCACAGCGCCGCCCGCCTCGACCCGCACGAGGCCCTCGCCGACATGTGCCAGGGACGCCTGGCCGTGGCCGAACGCAGGTGGGAGGCCGCCTTCGCCGCCTTCCTGCGCGCCTACGACAAGGGGCTCGGCCGGGCCGATCGGGCCCTCGCCGCGGCCGCCCACGTCGCCCTCGACCTCGGGGACGCGCAGCGCGACGAAGCCTTGGCGCAGATTGCGCAATTTCTGGCGAACCATCCCTACGCCGCCGGGTTGTGGGCCGCGCGGGGACGGATCCGCCACCGGCTGGGCGATCCCGACGGGGCCCTCTCCGACCTCCGCCGTGCAAGACGCCTCGCCCCCGAGCGTTGGGACGTCGTGATCTGGGGCCTGGAACTCGCCCTCGACCTCGGCGATGCTGCCGCCGCCCGCGACCTCCTCGCGTCGGTCCACGACGACCTCGTCGAGCGGGCACCGGCGCCGGATCGGGCGACCATCTGGCGTCGCATCCGACTTGCCCGTACCCTCGGCCTCGCCACGTCCGACCCTCGACTCGTCCACGGAGTCTTTCCACCATGACCTCCTTCGCCCCCTCGAACGTCCGCCGACTCGTCCTCGCGCTCCTGCTCGCCGCCTTCGCCATCACGGCCGGCAACATGGCGTGCACCAACTCGATCAAGGAAGTGGACCGCTCGGACGAGACCGACGGCGCCACCTGACGCGGCGTCGGCCTCGCGCGTCCCAGGCCGACGTTGCCGAGCGCGGCCGATTCAGCCCACGCCCTCGAACAACCCGGGCCCCGAAAGCGGCACCGGGGCATGGGCCGGCGCCGTAGCGCACGAAAGCGGACACCCGCACGCATCGACGCGAAGGCCGTAGCCCTCGGCGATGGTCGTCGCACGCATGTGGAGAGCCACGAACGCCCCCGAAGGCAGGCGTCGCGGCACCTCGCCGGGACCTTGGGCCGGATCGAACCCGTACGCGCGTCCCACGGCCCGCAGCGCGGCCGCGGACAGCACCTCTCCGAGAGCCGCGAAGCGCCGCGCCGACATGCGTCCTACGGTGGTGTGGACGTCGTGGATGTTGGCGGCGGCGACATGGGACGCCAGGGCGCGAAGTTCCGCCGCATCGGCAAGCCCACCGACCAGCGGTCCGAGCACGGCCGCAGTGGGGATCTCGAGGGCCTCCAAGTGTTGTGCCTGCAGGAGCAGGCCCGCCATGGGGCTCGCCCCGGGCCCGAGCAGCGCCCGCTGGAGGGCATCCCGACGGCCCCCCACTTCGAGCTGTACGAGGGCGCGGGTATCGGCCACGGCCCGCAGCAGCGCCCGCGGCAGCACCGCCGGGGTCCGAAGCACGGCGCGCCGGCCGTGATCGGCGATCCAGCGCAGCGCCGCCGCCGCCCACGTCGCATCCTCGCGCCCGCCCACGCGCACGACGACGGCGTCCACCGGCGCCCCCCCACGCTCCTCCTCCTCGGACAGCAGCGCGAGCAACTCCAGGGTCGGGTCGCCCACCGCCCCCAAGGGGGGTGCCCCCGCCCTGGCGCCCACCACGCAGGCCGGGCCCGAGCAGGTGTCGAATCGATGGAGGATGCCGAGGGTCGCGGGCATGGGATACCTGTACACCTGTCAAGTAGTCTGGTTCGGATCGTCACGCACCGCAATGGCGGTATCCGCGCACATCTTGCGGGCGCGTCGCGTACCAACGGCCTCGGGATCCGAGCGAATCCGGCGGCTGCCGCCTTCCGGAGTGGGGACGGGGGGTTCGTGGTCCGCCCTCGACTATGGTAGGGGTGCGGGCGAGATCCCCGCCTCCATGGTGCCGCAAGACCCCTCCGAGGACACGACGGTCGAGACCGAGCAGGACGGTGCAGATCGCGCAATCCTGCCCCTCGACCGCATCGACCACGACGCCGTCCGCGTGGTGCGACGCCTTCGCCGAGCGGGCCACGAAGCCTACCTCGTGGGCGGTTGTGTGCGCGACCTCTATCTCGGGATCCGTCCGAAGGACTTCGACGTGGCGACCTCGGCCACGCCCGAGCAGATCCGCAAGCTCTTTCGCAACAGCCGGATCATCGGCCGGCGCTTCAGGATCGTCCACGTCTATTTCGGCCCCAAGATCATCGAGACCAGCACCTTCCGTGCCCCGCCGCGGGAGACCTCGGACTCCGACGATCCTCTGATCTTGCAGGACAACGAATGGGGCACCATCGAAGACGACGCCTACCGGCGCGACTTCACGATCAACGCCCTGTTCTTCGACGTGGAGACCCGCCGCATCGTCGACCTCGTGTCCGGGCTCGACGACCTCGACGCCAGGATCGTGCGGACCATCGGTGAGCCGGCCCTGCGCTTTCGCGAGGACCCCGTGCGAATGATGCGGGCGATCAAGTTCGCCGCACGGCTCGACTTCACCATCGACCCGGCCACGTGGGACGCCATCGTCGAGGTGGCCCCGGACATCGCCCGTTGCAGCCGGGCACGCTTGCTCGAAGAGATCTACAAGATCCTGCGTAGCGGTGCGTCGCGCCGGAGCTTCGAGCTCTTGGTCGAGTCCGGCCTCGCCCCCCATCTCCTCGGGCCCTACGCGGCCGCGTACCGAGAGCGAGGTGGGCTCGTCACCCCGTCGGAGGCGGCGCCCGGCTCTGCGGCCGACCTGCTCTACCGCCACCTCGAAGCCCTCGACGACTACCACCGCAGCACCGGGCTCGTCGCCCCCAACAGCGTCCTCGTCGCCACGTTGTTCGCGCCGTTCCTCGGCGAACACCCCACGCAGATGCCCCGCCGCGAGGCGGGGGCGCTCCTCGACGGGATGCTCGCCGAGATCGGGGGCGAGCTCGGCATGGCACGGCGCGACCGCGAACACGCCCGCCAGATCCTGATGGGCATCCACCGCATGATGGGCAAGCGGCGCCGCAAGCGTGCCTCCATCGTGCATCGGGACTACTTCCACGACGCCCTCATCTTCCTCGGCATCTCCGTGGGCGCCCTGCGGGAAGGCCAAGGCGAGCTCGAGTTCTGGCGAGCCCTCGCCGAGGCCCACCGACCCCGTCGCCGCGCCCCCCAGCCCGAGGCCAAGCCCAAGAAGAAACGCAAACGTCGCCCGCGCCGCCGCAAGGGGGGACGCAGCGGGGAACGATCCAAGGCCGTCGCCCAGGAGGAAGCGGCCGAGTCTTCGTCGTGACCCGGGCGCGTCCGACCGTGACGAAACCCGACGCGGCGGCGCCGCCCATCCCCGAGGATCTCGTCGCCGGGACCGAGGACCTCTATCGCGACCCGGTCCTCTACGACTTCGAGTTTCGCGATCGCACGGCCGACGTGGCGTTCTACCGCCGCCTGACCGAGGAGACGGGGGCCGGCCGGATCGCGGAGCTCGGCGCGGGCTCGGGCCGCGTGACCGAGGCCCTGCTCGCCACCTCGGCCCACGTCCTCGCCGTGGACCGCATGCCCCCCATGCTCGCCGCCCTCGAAGCCCGGGCCGCAGCCAAGGGCGTCGCGGATCGACTTCGCACCGCGCACGCCGACTTGCGCGCCGTACCGGCACCGGATGCATCCTTCGACCTGGTCGTCTCGCCGTTCAACGTGCTCATGCACCTCTACACCCACCGCGACCTGCGGGACGGGTTCGCCGAGGCACACCGACTGCTCGCACCCGGCGGACGCTTCGCGTTCGACGTGGAACTGCCCGATCCCGAGTGGCTGTCGTGGGATCCCGACGTGCGCCATTCGATCACCCCGTTCGTGCATCCGGCCACCGGCGAGCGGCTCGTCTATTCGACGAACCACACCTACGACCCCGCCACCCAGATCTGCCACATCCGGATCTACTACGACCGCCCGGGGCGCGGTCACGGGCTCATCCATCCCCACCGTCCGCCGCGACGGCCCGTCGCCGTGTTCCATCTCGCCCATCGCATGATTCACCCTGAGGAGATCCGCCTCCTCGCGGAGATCACGGGCTTTGCCATCGAGCGGCACGACGGGGGATTCGACGGCGAACCCCTCGCATCCGGCTGCGCAAGCCAGGTCGTGGTCTGCCGCAAGGCCGGCGGCCGTAGGCCGTAGGCCGCCCCGTGAACCCCTTTTCCCCTTGTCGGACGGGGTGCGCGACGGGACGATGCCCGCCGTGGCCGTGCCCTCGTCTCGAGCGTGGGAAATCCCCGTACGATCCCCCATGGAATCGTCGACGCGATGAGGTCGACCATCGAGGTGCGCCATGGACCACCGAACCATTCCCCACGCCTTCCTCGCCCAGGGCCGAAGCCGCCCCGACCGCCCAGGGGCGTTCGTCCGCCGCGACGGCCCCTTTCGCCCGATTCCCTGGCGCACCTATGCCGGGGATGCACGGCGGGCGGCAGCAGCGCTCGTCGCCCTCGGACACCGGCCCGGAGACATCGTCGCGATCTTGGGATTCAATCGCCCCCAATGGGTACAGGCGGCCATCGCGGCCATGGCGGCCCAAGGTGCGAGCGCCGGCATCTACACGACCTGCGCCCCCCGGGAGGTCGGATACATCCTCGAACACAGCGAAGCCCCGGTCGTCGTCGTCGAAGATCGCGCGCAACTCGAGAAGGTGTTTGCCGTACGGGATCGGCTGCCCGCCCTGCGCCACGCCGTGCTCATGGACGACGACGCCGACACGGGCGACGAGGGCTTCGTCCTGACCTGGAGCGCGTTTCTCGAACGGGCCACGGATGCGGCCCTTCGCCAGGTGGACGCGCGCCTCGACGCCATCGAACCGGAGGACCTCGCCGGACTCATCTATACGTCGGGTACGACCGGCCCGCCCAAGGCCGTGATGCTCACCCACCGGAACCTCCTGTGGACGGCGACGACCGCCATGGCGACCCTCGGTGTGACGGCGGACGACTGCACGTTGTCGTACCTTCCGCTCGCCCACATCGCCGAGCAGATGTTCACGATCCACGGGCCGGCGGTGTCCGGGATGCCGGTCTACTTCGCCACGTCCATCGACGCCCTGCCCGACGATCTGCGCGACGTCCAACCCACCTTGTTCTTCGGGGTTCCGCGGGTGTGGGAGAAGTTCCACGACCGGATCCGCGACCGCCTCGACCAAGCGACGGGCATGAAGCGAAGGCTCGTCGAGTGGGCCATGGCGACGGCACGCGCCTTCCACGACCACGGCAACCGGGGCAGCACGCCGCCGGTGGGTCTTGCCCTGCAGTACCGCCTGGCGAAGCGACTCGTGTTCGACAAGCTTCGGCCCGCCCTCGGCCTCGGGCGTGTCCGCCACTGCGTTAGCGGTGCGGCCCCCATCGCGCCCGAGATCCTCGAATTCTTCATGGGATTGGACCTGCCCATCCGCGAGGTCTACGGCCAGTCCGAGGATTGTGGCCCCACCTCCCTGAACGTTCCGGGACGCACGCGCATCGGTACCGTCGGCCCACCCTTCCCCGGCGTGGACGTGAGGATCGCGGACGACGGAGAGATCCTCGTGCGCGGGCCCAACGTCTTCGCCGGCTACTACAAGGACCCCGAGGCGACGGCGGCCGCCCTCGAGGACGGCTGGCTCCACTCGGGAGATCTCGGTGCCATCGACGAGGACGGCTTCTTGCGGATCACCGGCCGCAAGAAGGACATCATCATCACGGCGGGCGGCAAGAACATCACCCCCGCCGACATCGAAGCGGACCTGGCCCGGATCGAGGGGATCGCCGAAGCCGTCGTCGTCGGCGATCGGCGCAAGTTCCTGTCCGCCCTCCTCACCTTCGACCGGGCCGCGGCCGACGTCCTGCGCGAGCGCCTGGGGATCGAAGGCGACGTGTTCGACCATCCCGCGTTCCTCGAGCACGTCCAGCGCGGCATCGACGCCGTCAACGCCGAGCGCGCTCGGGTCTGTCACATCCGACGCTTTCGGGTGCTCCCCGAGCCCTTCTCGGTCGAGCGCGGCGAACTTACGCCTACCATGAAGATCAAGCGCAACGTCGTGGCCGAACGCCATCGGGAGGTCATCGACGCCATGTATGCAGAGTCCACCCCCTCCGTCACCCCCCACGCATCGCCATGACCCAGCCACGCATCGCCCCCGTCCTCGTGCTCTCCCTCCTCTTGGCCGCTCCCGCATGCGGTGACGACGCCGACGCATCGGGAGCGTCGACGACCTCGACGTCCGACACCTCCGGCGGAACCGCCACCGGTCCCGGTACCACGGACGCGACGGGCGACCCCGGCACCACCTCGAACGGCGCAACCACCGGTGGGACCACCGGCGGCGAAGGTGTCGGGTGCAACGGCCAGTCCCTCCTGCCCCGGCCCGCCCCGGACCTTCCCGGACCGTGGCCGGTCGGCGTACGGACGGCATCCATCGGCCGGCTGACCGTAGAGGTCTGGTACCCCGCCTTGCCGGGTAGCGAAGCGGGAGCGAGCCCCGAGGTATACGACATTCGCAAGGCCCTACCGGAATCCGAGCAGGGCAAGATCCCCGACGACGACAACCCGTGGCAGACCTGCGCGTGCTACCGCGACCTGCCACCCGACGACGCCCACGGCCCCTATCCGGTCGTCTACTTCGTCCACGGGACGGCAGGCTTTCGCACCCAGTCCCTCAGCCAGATGACGCACTGGGCGAGCCGCGGCTTCGTCGTGTTGGCGGCCGATCACCCGGGGCTGTGGATGGCCGACATGCTCCTGTTCGACATGAGCGGACAGGATCTCCAAGGGGATCTCGACGCCATGACCGCCGCCGTACTCGCGACCGACGGCGATCTCGCGTTCCTCGCCGGCCTCGTCGATCCCACCCGCACCGGCATGGCGGGACACAGCGCGGGCGGCAACGCCGTGGGTCCGCGGGGCGACGACGCCGAGGTGATCGTGCCCATGGCCGCAGGCGGCGTCTCGGACGGTGCGCGCCTGGCCAGCAGTCTCGTGCTCGGAGCCCAGTCCGACCAGGTCGTCGCCTACGCCCAGCAGGTCTCGGGGTACGAGAGCACGCCGGAGCCCAAGCGCCTCGTCGGCCTGGCCAACACGGGCCACCTCGCGTTCTCCGATCTATGCGCCCTGAAGAACGACCAAGGGCAGGACCTGGTCGAGATCGCGGTGGAGCACGGCGTCATGAACGCGAACCTCGCGGCCGGCTTCCTGTGGGATTGCGAGCCGAGCTACCTGCCACCCGAGGACACCACCCGCGTCGTGAACTTCGCGACCGCGGCCGTCTTCGAGGAGACCCTCATGTGCGATGCCGCCGCGGGCGCAGCCCTCGACGGCATCATGGGATCGTTCCCGACGGAGGTCGGCGAGTTTCGCAAGGCGCCGTAGACCGGCGCGCGGGCCCGTGCCCTCAGAAGCGGTACTCGAGGCCGAGCAACGTCTCGATCCCGAGCAGAAAGCCCCCCGTGCGGCGGGCGTCGCCGGAGACCGGAAGCTCCCGGTGGACGAGACCGCCGATGGGCACGACGACCTCGAAGCCGAGGCCGAGGTCGCTCGTCACGAACCACCGCAGGCCCCCGGCCGGATCGACGTGGATGGCCACGGTGCCGGTGCGGATCTGTTCTCGGTTCCCATCCCCGCCCCGAAGGCGCGGTAGCTTCCACCAGCCGACGCCGAGGCCCGCCCGCACGAAGGGCACGAGGTGGGGACGCTCCGGCAGATAGAACTTGTGGGTGTAGCCGAGCACCACGTCGAAGCCGAGCACGCTCCCCGGCTCACAAAGCCCCGCGGGCAGACTGCCGTCGTCCTCCTCGAAGCCGCACCGGTCCATGCGGAAGTTGCGGAAGTCGCCCCGGTCGGCGAGGAACGCCGCCTGCAGGTGGAGCCAGTGCGCCTTTTCGATCTGCCGGTCGTACTGCAGGCCCACGCGAGCCTTGGGCAGGTAGCCGACGATGCCGATCTGGAAGGGAAAGAGGGCGGAGACGGCGTTGCCACCGTAGACCACCTCGGGCGGCTCCCACTCGACGCCTCCGGAACCCCCGGCTTCGGCCCGGGACACGGGCGCGGCAAGAACGACGATCCCGGCGAGCCACGCGGCGGCGAACGAACGCAGCGAACCGATGGGCACCATGGGCCGGGGACGCTAGCACCGCCCGCCGCGGCGTGCACCACCGACGCCCTTCGCCCCGTGCGCTAGCTCCCACACCCCGGGTGTTTCCCCCGGCGAGCCCTTTGGGCAAGCTTGCCCCATGGCCGAAGCACGCCCCTACCTGTTCGAGATCGACCACCTCCTCGACGAGGACGAGCGCCTGACCTGGAAGGCGACGCGGGAGTTCTGCGAGCAGAAGGTGCGCCCCCTCGTGGCGAAGAGCTACGAGGATGGCACGTTTCCCCGGGAACTGGTGGGGGCCTTCGCCGAGATGGGCCTGCTCGGCGGTCCCCTCGAAGGCTACGGGTGCGCCGGCCAGAGCCAAGTGGCCTACGGCCTCACCATGCTCGAGCTCGAGCGACAGGACAGCGGCTTCCGGTCGTTCTGCTCGGTGCAGACGGCCCTTTGCATGTGGCCGATCCACGCCTACGGCACCGAGGAACAGAAGGAGCGCTTCCTGCCCGAGATGGCGGCGGGCCGTTGCATCGGCTGCTTCGGCCTGACCGAACCGAACTCGGGGTCCGACCCCGGCTCCATGCGGACCCACGCCCGGCAGGACGGCCCCGGCGGCGACTTCGTGCTCAGCGGCCAGAAGATGTGGATCACCAACAGCCCCATCGCCGACATCTGCATCGTGTGGGCCAAGACCCTCTTGCACGGCGAGGACGCGCCCAAGATCCGCGGATTCATCGTCGAGCGGGGGACGCCCGGGCTCTCCACGCCGGAGATCCACGGCAAGCTCAGCCTGCGCGCCTCGATCACGGGAGAGATCGTCCTCGACGAGATACGGGTGCCGGCGCGCAACCTGCTGCCGGGCGTCGAAGGCCTCAAGGGGCCGCTATCGTGCTTGACCCAGGCGCGCTACGGCATCGGATGGGGCGCGGTGGGGGCCGCCATGGCCTGCTACGAGCGCGCGCGTTCCTACGCCCTCGAACGCACCCAGTTCGGCAAGCCCCTCGCGGCCTTCCAGCTCACCCAGGCCAAGCTCGTGGAGATGCACGACGCCATCGTCCAGGGCCTTCTGCTCGCGCTCCAATTCGGGCGGGAGAAGCAGGCCGGGCGCCTTACGCCCCTGCACGTCTCCATGCTCAAGCGCAACAACGTCCGCATGGCCCGAAACGTCGCCGCCGAGGCCCGCACGATCCTCGGCGGCAACGGCATCATGCTCGAGTTCGACGTGATGCGGCACATGTGCAACCTCGAGACGGTCTACACCTACGAGGGCACTCACGAGGTGCACACCCTGGCCATCGGACGCGGCATCACGGGGCTGAACGCCTTCGCCTGACCGTGAAGGCCGCAGCGCATCGGGCGGCGCATCGCGCGCAGGTGCCGGCGCGGCGGACCGGATGCTCCGATCTCGCCACGTGCGCGCGGGTGCGCTAGATTCGGCGAGCGCGTGGTCCATCCCGTCCAAAGCGTCATCGAGTCCCTCTATGCGGCCGGAAGGTGTCCGCGGATCCACGTCAACGCCCTGGCCGAGGGCGTCGTCTGCCCGGACTTCATCCGCGAGCAGTGGGGCGAACGGCTCATCATCGATCTCGACCCGAGCTATCCGCTCGACCTTACGTTCACCGAGACGCACCTCGAGGCGGACCTTTCCTTCGGCGGTTACGTGAGCCGCTGCGTCTTCCCCTACGACGGGATCTACGTGGTGGCCGACCGCAACACCGGCCGGGGCATCGTGCTCGACCAGAACATGCCCGAGAGCGTCCGGCGCGGGCGCTACGTACCCCCCGCGGAGCGAAAGGAAGCTCCCAAGGCGCCGGTGCTGCGAACGGTGGAGGGCGAGGCCGAATCGCCCTCGAAGCCGGCCGAGGCCCCCGCGCCGGCCGAAACGGAGACCGACCAGGCCGAGGCCTCGACGGACACGCCGCCACCGGCCGAGGAGACGGCGCGCAAGCGCCGTGCCGCCTTCCGCGTCATCGACGGTGGGAGCTAGGCCGACCGTGCTACGACGCATACTCGTCCTTGCCGCGTTGGTATGCGCGGGCGCCCTCGTGGCGGGCGGGGTGCTCGTCTTCGGAGCCCCGGGTCCCGAGGAGGTCTGCGATCACGTCATCGCGGTGACGGAGGCCGAGGCCGACCAATCGTCGCTCTCGGACGAGACGCGGGCGGCCCTCGTTTCGAGGCTGCGCGACGCTTGCATTCGCCACAAGCGGGACAAACTCATGCTACGGGGGAGGATCGCCTACGCGCGATACGCCCGTTGCGTCATGGGGGCTTCGACCCTGGCCGAGATCGAGCGCTGCTGAGCGCAGGGTTCGCCCGGCGCGTTGCCAAACGGTGACGGTTTCGCGACAATCGGGCGCCATGCCGTCCGTAGCCAGCCTCCGAACCTTCCTTGCCTCCCGTGGGGGCCTTGTGCTCCTTCTGCTCCCATGGCCGATCGTCGGCTGCGGAGACGACGGAGGCGGCGCAGGCACCGACGCGGCGACCGAGACCGAGGGGACTTCCGGGTCCGGGAGCGGCTCGACCGGGTCGAGCGCAGGCACCACGGCGGGTGGGACCACGGCCGCGACGACCGACGGCAGCAGCGGCACCACGACCACCTCCACCTCCACGTCCACCTCGACCACGGGGACGACCGGTGGCGGCACCGCGGGTGCCTGCTCGTCGGTGGTCGTCACGTACGACCTGACGGGGACGAAGATCAACATCGATGCGATCCAGGACTTCGAGATTACCGTCCAGGAGCCCTACGACGACGACCACAACACGGGTCCGGGTACGATGAAGATCCGGTTCGTCGACGACGGCGGCGGCAACCCGGCCCCCGGATCGGCGCAGATCGTCGAGTACAACCTGGTTCAGAACTTCGTCACGGGATCCCCGGGACTGGCCACGGTGACCACCGACTTGGACACCTGGTCGGGGCCCGACGGTTGCGGTACGGCCGTGGGCGTCTACGGCGGCGACGTCCTGACCTGGGACGACCCGGCGCAGATGGATCCGTATTGCCGTGACGGAACCGTAAGCTGCACGGGGGCCTTCTGCGGCATGGCCGGATCTCCTCCCGAGAACATGCCGTTCGTCTTCGACAACGACTGCAGCGAGCCCCACCCGCTGAACCCCTTCACGTTCCAGAACGGCATCGACAGCTTCACGTCTTCTCCGGTGGTGGTCGCCATGGACAACAACCAGACGGTCACGGTGACCTTCACGGGTACGGCGATCGCCACCGAGGTCGACCCGAACACGCCCGCCTGCGCCTGCCCGTAGGGCACCTCGGTCGCCCTGCCCCCGGGTACGGCGACGAAGCGAGAACGGTTGCCGCGGCGGCCCTTCGGTGGGCCACGGCCATGGGCGGTTCGTTTCGTCAACGTGTCAGACGGTCCGCCACCAGGTTCCCCTCGAGGGTTCGATCCAACGCTTCCAGGAGTCGGTCCCCTACGCCGTCCGGAAGTCGTGCCGGATCCATGGGACTTTGCTCGTACGGATCGGCGGCACGGTCGAACCCCTCGGCCGCCCGCGTACGCTCGTCGCGTTGCAGCAGGTATCGTGACGTCCGAGCGGCTCGAAACGCGTAGTCCCGCAGGCGCGGGTTGTTGGGAACGGCCGTGCAGGTGACGACGCGATCGGATTCGGCGCGTGCTCGAGCGAACGCATGGACGAGAAGGCTCGTTCCGTCGAGTTCCGCCACCTCGTGCCCCTGACCAATCGCTTCGAGAATGGTTGGAACCACGTCGACCAATGCCACCGTCGCATCGACGCGTCGTGGCTCGACGCCGGGGATCCGCACGACCAACGGTACGTGTACGAGTTCCTCGTGGCACGACGCTCCGTGCTTGCGGCCCCCGTGTTCGCCGAATTCCTCTCCGTGGTCGGCGGTCACCACGACGATCGTCCGGTCCCACAGATCCTTTCGGTACCGCAGATAGTCCAGGAGAAACCCCACGTAGCGGTCGGCGAACGCCACTTCCCCCAGGTACGCCGTCTTCTCCTGGAGCACCTTTCCACGCATGGCCGGAATTCCGAACGCCTCCGCGTTCTTCCGCGTATGTCGCTCCGTCACGCAGAATCCCTCGTCGTGCCGATGGTACGGATGATGCGGGTCTTCGAAGTACGCCGTCAGGAAGAACGGGGTCGCCTCGTCGCGGCGCAGCACATCCTCGATGAAGGCGATCGAGAGGGTTGCGGCGATGGGGGAGCTGCGCGCATACCAAGGCCGCATCTTGCCGTCGAGCCAGAGATTCGCGCGATGCTCGTAGCCCTGGAACAACCCCTGGAAGTGGTCGAAGAAGTAGGTGTGGACGACGATACCCGTGCGGTATCCGATTCGCGCGAGACGCTCCGCCAGCAGCGTTTCCTCCTCGGCCGGCGACATACGTCCCCCTTGGCGAACCCACCGCATGCGCGCCGGGATCCTCCCGGTCAGCATGCTGGGGATCGAGATCATGGTCGCCGGTGCCTGGCTGTAGGCGTTCGTGAAGACCAGGGACTCCCGTGCGAGCCGAGCCAGGTAGGGCGTCGTGGGAAGATCGGGGTCGAGGAGCGTCGTGGCATCGGCGCGCACGGCGTCGACGATGATCCAAACGACGTTGTATTTGGCCACCTTCTCCCGCGGGAACGCTCCCGAGGTACGTCCCTTTGCCTCCGCGGCATACGTCCCTACCGTCCGATCCTGCCCGTCGCAGTCCTCGTCGATACCGTTGTTCGGCACGTCGATGGCCGATGGGCCACGGTCGGCATCGAACGGAGCACAATCCCCATCCCCGAGGAAGGGAGATGCACCGTCGCGGTCCACGTCGGTCGCGACCCGCAAAGCGGCCACCGTCCAGCTTCCCAAGGGCGCTCGTCCCGACCGCCGAGCCAGGTTACCCGAGGCGAGCAGCGAGACGAGGACCGCAGCCGTGGTTCCACCGAGTGCACCGACCAGCAGACGATGCCCTCGCGGGCCCATCCGCATCGACAGCGCTCCGACGAGCGGACGACCGACCGCGAAGAACGACACGTACGACACGAAGACGACCGGCGACGACAACGAGGACAGCGCATCCCCGAAACGGAACTCCATGACGACCACGGGAATCGCCACGAGCAGCGAGCCCACCGGCATCGCGAGGCGAACGGCGCGGAGCAGCCATCCGTTGCCCTGCCCCGCGCGCCATCGCGCAGACCACCTCACGAGGAGCCCCGCTCCGACCCACGCCGCAACGACCCACACCGCGACCAGCAACACCGTAAGGAAGGTTCCCGCCGCCGATGCAAGGTCGTCTTCGTGGATCGAACGCAACTTGGTCGCGACGACGTAGAGCGCGGCGACGATCGGGGCTCCCGAGACCACAGCGGCGACGGCGACGGCGCCTCCCCGCCGGATATCCGGGCAAGTTCCGTCAGCCACGATTCGGCGGCAGAGGCGGTACACGGCCCCGATGCCCAGTCCCGCCAAGAGACCGGGCACGAGCGATGCCCACGCACCTGCCAGTACGTCCATCGCATCCTTGTCGACGCCAAACGCCGCCGCGGCCAGTCCACCGGCCACGCCACCGGCCAACAGCCCGCCGAGCGCGTCGGCCACTGCGGTGCGGGAAATGGTGAACCGGAACATGACGGTTGCGGGACCTTAGCAACGGCCGCCCGAGGTCGGCAACGACGCAAACCTCGGATCGAGATGCCGATCGATGGACGCCGCGCCCCGTCTACGGCGCCTTGCCCTCGGCCGGGCCCGAGGCGAACTTCTCCTTGCACGCGAGCAGGATCTGGGCGAAGTCCTTCTTGAGTTCGGCCGGGGCGTTCGCGAGGGCATGGGCCTGGCAGGCGGCCACCTCGATGCTGCCCTCCTTGATGCACTGCTGGCGCGTCATTCCGAGTTGGGTGCCCTTGGCCATGTTCCAGCGTTCGAGGGTCTTGGGGTCGTCGGCGTAGTGCTTCTTCATGAAGGCGTCGTTGGCCTCGACCACCTGCTCACACGCGGTCTTGAGCTTCTTGGGCAGCTTGTCGGGGAGCTTGGTGATGGCGTCGATCTTGGCCTTCTTGTCGGCCTCGGCCTTGGCCTCCGCGGCCTCCTTGGCCTCGCGCTCCTTGCGGCGGCGTTCGAGGGCCTCGTCGCGGGCCTTGGCTTCCGCGGCCTTGGCCTTGGCCTCGGCTTCGGCGGCCTTTGGATCGGTTCCGGAAGTGGCGGTACCGCCACCGCAGGCGACGGAGACGATGAGAGCGAGGGCGAAGCAGGGAGGTCGGGCGAGCATCACGGCATGGGAGTCTTTCCGGGCCGGCGCCAGATTGCAAATGGAGCGGCCCCATCGGACATCTGCGCCGCGAAACGTCGTCTCGGCCCCCGGGGAGTCGGCGGCCGACGCGTCCATGCGCCCATGCAGCGCGATCCCACGGGCCTTTTGCACCGTTGCTAGGATGCCCCTGCCATGCACATCTGCATCCTCGGAGCCACGGGCCTCGTCGGCCAGGAGACCTTCGCCCTGTGCCGCCGCGCCTTCCCTTCGGCGGACTACACCCTGCTCGCAAGCCGCGGCCGCGAGGCCGAGATCGCCGGCGAGCCGCGACGGGTGGAGGCCGCCAGCATCCTCGACGGGCCCGACGCGCCCCGCGGCGACCTGGCCTTCGTCGCCCTCGACGACGAGCACAGCAAACGTTACGTCCCCCGCTTGCTCGAACTCGGCTATCGCGTGGTCGACAAGTCGAACACCTACCGCATGGATCCGAACGTCGTGCTCGGCGTCGCCGGCGTCAACGACGACCTCGTCACGGACGACGTCCGCCTGGTGGCGAACCCCAACTGCACGACGATCCCGGTGACGCTGGCACTCGGCCCCCTGGACGCAGCCTTCGGCCTCGGGGGCTTCGCGGCCGCCACGTACCAGGCGATCAGCGGTGCCGGGCAGGCGACCCTCGATGCCTTCCTGGCCGGCTCGGGCGAGGCCTACGAGGCGCCCTCCCTGCTCGACGAAGGCCTCGACCCCAAGGGCTACGTGGCCAACGTGGTCCCGCACAACGGCAAGACGGACGCCTCCGGCTTCTCCTCGGAGGAACGCAAGCTCATGTTCGAGAGCCGCAAGATCCTACGCCGGCCCGAGCTTGCCACCAGCGCCCAGTGCTGCCGCGTGCCCGTGGCCGTGGGCCACTACGTCCAACTCTGGGCGACCTTCGCCCGACCGGTGGATCCGGGCGTGGCGGGCGACGTGCTCGCCAAGGCCCCGTTCGTCCGCTTCGTCGAAGGCCCCGAGGGCGACGGATTGTCGCCCTTGGCCGCCGTCCGCGACCGCGACCGCGCCCTGGTCGGCCGGCTCCGCCACGATCCGCGGGACCCGAGCGGCCGCACGCTCTGCCTGACGGTGGTCGCCGACAACCTGCGCCTGGGCGCCGCCACGAACGCGGTACGGCTCGCCTCCCGGTGGGCCCCGTCGAGTGACCCGGACCTCGCCGTCTTCGGAGCGCCGTGACACGCCGCATCGGGCTTACCACCGGCGGCGGCGACTGCCCCGGCCTCAACGCGGCGATCCGCGCGGTCGTGCTGCGGGCCGCCGCCCGGGGCATGGAGGTCCTGGGCATCGAAGACGGCCTGCTCGGGCTGCTCGCGGGTACCGGCGCGGGCGTACGCCTCCTCCGACCGGACGACGTGGAGCCGATCCTGAACCGAGGCGGCACGATCCTGGGCACGACGAACCGGGGCAACCCCTTGGCGTTCCCCATGGCGGACGGATCGGTCGTGGACCGCGGCGACGAGATCGTCGCGCGGGCCCGCGAACTCGATCTGGAGTGCATCGTCATGGCCGGTGGGGACGGCACCCAGTCCATCGGCCTGGAACTGGCCGCCCGTGGCCTCGCCGTCATCGGTCTGCCCAAGACCATCGACAACGATCTGAGTCACACCGAGGCGACCTTCGGCTTCGCCACGGCCGTGGGCGTCGCGGTCGAGGCCCTCGACCGGCTGCGCACGACGGCCGAATCCCACGAACGCGTGATGATCCTCGAGGTGATGGGGCGCGGCGCAGGGTGGATCGCCCTCGAAGCGGGCATCGCCGGCGGCGCCCACGTCGTCCTGCTGCCCGAGATCCCCTACGACCCCGACGTCGTGGCCGACGCGATCCGCAGACGGCGCCGGGCCCCTCGCCCCTTCGCCCTGGTGGTCGTCGCCGAAGGCGCACACCCGCCGGGAGAGGCGCCGCCACGGCACGCCTGGCCGGGAACGCACGGAAGTACCGCGCTCGGGGGTGCCGGCATGCGCTGCGCGGAGCTGCTCGCCCAACGGGTCGCCGACTGCGAGATCCGTGTCACCGTCCTCGGTCACACCCAACGGGGCGGAACGCCCGTCCCCTTCGACCGTCTGCTGGCGACACGCCTGGGCACCGAAGCGGCCGACGCCGCCTACGAGCGCGACCACGGCGTGCTGATGGCGTGGGTCCCCCCCGACGTGCGCCGGATCCCCTTGGACCCCACGATCCGTACGCCCCGGCTCGTCGACCCCGCAAGCCAGGTCGTCCGCCATGCCGAGGCCTTGGGGATCTGCCTCGGGCGCATCCCGCCGGCCTAGATCCCCGCCCACGTGCAGGCCGGCGATCAGCGCGCTGCGATTAGGGCCTTGGCGTGACGCCGCGCCGTCTCCGTGATCCGTGCGCCGGCGAGCATCCGGGCGATCTCCTCGACCCGCGCCGCATCGTCGAGTGCCTCGACCCGCGTGACCGTTCGCTTGCCCTTGCGCACCTTCGCCACGCGATAGTGACGATCCGCAAGCGCCGCGATCTGGGGCAGATGCGTGATGCACAAGACCTGGTGCCCTTCGGCCGCCCGCTGCAGCTTGCGGCCGATGGCCTCGGCCACCGCCCCCCCCACGCCCGCGTCCACCTCGTCGAAGACGTAGGTTGCGACGCGAGCACCGCGGCGTTCGACCCCCTTGACGGCCAGCAGCAGGCGGGAGAGTTCGCCACCGGAGGCGACCTTGGTAAGCGGTGCGGGCGGCTCTCCGGGATTGGCGGAGAAGCGAAAGGTCACCGCATCCCCCCCGTACGGCCCCGGCGTCTCGTCCGCGCGAAACGCAACGTCCACCGAAAGGCGCGCACCGGCCATGTGCAGGTCGGCGAGCTCACGCTCGACCCCTCGCGCAAGGCGTGCCCCGGCCCTGCGCCGCGCCGTCGAAAGACGCCGAGCGGCGGCGACCAGGGCCTCGCGGGCGGCGGCCACCTGCCCGCGCAGTTCCGTGCGGGCCTCGTCGAGGCCTTCGAGCCGCGCCGCCTCGGTCCGAAGCGCCTCGAGCCGCTCCGAGAGTCCCTCGAAACCCGTCGCGAAGGAACGGCGCAGGGACTCGAGTTCGAAGAGCCGTGCCTGGAGCCGCTCCATCTCGTCGGGATCGACCTCGACCTCGTCGACCACCCGTCGCGCCACGTCCGCGGCCTCCTCGCACGCCGCCTCGATCCCGGCGAGCACCTCCTCGAGCCGTTCGAGCCGGGCCGCCCGCGGCAGTGCCGAGAGCACCCGCAAGAGCGCCCCCACCCGTTCCACGACGGCGCCGTCGCCTTCGTAGAGGGCCTCGCGCACCTCGTGGGCCGCCGCCGCGATGCGATGCCCGTGTTCGAGCAGCCCGAGCCGTTCGCGCAGCCGCTCCTCCTCGCCCGGCTGGGGATCCACCCGTTCGATGCGCTCGATCTGATGTCGGACGAACTCGAGGCGATCCGGGCCGTCGGCCTCCATGGCTTCGAGTTCGGCCAGGCGGTCCGCCGCCTCCCTCCACGCGGCGTGGGCCCGGGCCACCTCGACCCGCAGGGCACCGAGTTCGCCGAACCGGTCGAGCACGTCGCGCTGCCCGTCGGCGCGGGCGAGGACGTGGTGCTCGTGCTGGCTGCAGACGTCGAGCAGGGGGCCTACGATCTCCGCCAAGGTCTTGCGATCGGCGAGTCCTCCCTGCACGAAGCACCGCGAACGCCCCTTGCGGGCCACCTCGCGCCGCACGATGAGCCCTTCGTCCCCGAGGGGGTCGAGTCCGCGACGTTCGAGGGCCGCCTCGACGATATCGGGGGCCTCGTCCGGAACCTCGAAGACCGCTTCGACGACCAACCGATCCTCTCCGGCGCGAACGAGCTGCGGTTGCCCGCGCCCCCCCCGTAACAGTACGAGGGCGTCGACCAGGATCGACTTGCCGGCGCCGGTTTCCCCGGTGAGCACGGTCAGGCCCGGACCGAAGACCAGGGATACGTCGTCGAGGAGGGCGAGCCCCCGAATGTGCAGCTCGGCCAGCATGGGCTACGGGTTCGTCTCGCCGTTGGGATCGTCGAGCGTACGGGGAGGCGTCGACCAGCCGAGCTTGGCGGCCAGCACGTCGAAGACGGAGACGTCGGGCGGCACGAGACGCAAGGGGACGGCATCGAGGCCGATGACGACGCGATCGCCCCGCTGCAGCTCGATGGTCCACTGCCCGTCGACGGACAGGAGCGCCCGTTCCACCCGGGCCGGACCGCAGAAGGCGACCTCGATCTCCTTGCGCGCGGGACTTACGACCGGACGATGGGTCAGGCTGTGGGAACAGATCGGCGTGATGGTGAAGGTTTCGGTGCCCGCGAGCACGATGGGCCCGCCCGCCGACAGGTTGTAGGCCGTCGAGCCCGTAGGCGTCGCGACGATCAGACCGTCCGCCCGGTACGTCGCCATGTACTCCCCCCCCACCTTGGTATCGAGATGGAGCATCCGGGGCAGGGCGCCGTGGCCGACGTACACGTCGTTGCAGGCCACCTCCTCGCCGAGCACCTCGCCGTCCCGCAGCACCCGCAGCCGGATGCGCTGTCGGGGCTCCCATCGAAGGCGTCCAGCGACGGCATCTTCGAGGGCCTGCTCGAGTCGACTCGACGGATAGGCCGTGAGGAAGCCGAGGTCCCCGAGGTTGATCCCGAGCACGGGCACGCCGTGATCGGCCACCCACCGCCCGAGGCGCAAGAGGGTCCCGTCGCCCCCGAGAGCCACCGCCAGGTCGAACCGCAAGACGTTCCCCTCGAGGGTGACACGTTCGGCCGGCACCCTCTGCGAACCGAGATCGAGGTCCTTCGGAACGGCCACCGTGACGCCACGCTCCGTAAGTCGGCGCGCCGCCTCGACGAGGGCCGCGCACGCCTTCGACGAACCCGCATAGGGATAGAGCAACACGCGGGACACGGACCCGATGCGGCGGGCCTCGTCTACTCGATCTTGGAGATTCATCGCCCTGGTTCGACTTCGTCCGCCGGCTCCTCCGGCCGATAGAGGTACCCCTCGTGTTGATACAGGCAGATGTAGCCGGCGCCCTCCTCGCGCGCCCGCGCAAGGGCCCGATCGGTCAGGTCGAGCAGATCGGAGAACGCGTGCACGTCGCGGCTCGGGAAGAACGCGATGCCCACGGAAAGGTCCACGGGCTCCCCTACGCCGGGCAGGCGCCGGGCCCGTTGCACGATGCGCTCGGCCACGGACAGCGCCCCGGGGAAGTGGGTGTTGGGCAGGATCACCAGATAGGCGTGGGCACCGTAGCGGTGCACCAGATCGATCTTGCGCACGCTGATCTCGACCGCGTCGCGCAGGGCGCGGGCCGCCTCCGCCGAGGTCCCCTCCGCCAGTTCGATCCGCAGGCACGCGAGGGGATCGCTGTAGCGTCGCGCCCTGTCGAACTCCTCCTCGAAGCGCCGCATGAAACGCTCGTCCGTCGTCGCGCCGCCCGCCTCCCCACCGGAAGCGAAGGCGGCGTCGCCGCGACCGACCGGCGAGGACGCCGCGGTCGCGGCATGGCGGATCCGCAGCAGCGCCTCGATGCGCGCCCGAAGTTCCTCCTCGTCGTAGGGCTTTCCGAGGTAGTCGTCGGCCCCGCAGCGCAGCCCCTCGACCC
Source organism: Deltaproteobacteria bacterium (assembly GCA_003696955.1). Lineage (GTDB taxonomy): Bacteria > Myxococcota_A > Polyangia > Nannocystales > Nannocystaceae > J032. Next base: position 45,241 of record RFGU01000249.1, read on the forward strand.
GGGCCGCCGCGGAGTTGCGCGAACTCACCAGGATGATGGGCACGTAGTCGCCACGCGTCTGGGCCTTGAGGATCCGACACGCATCCAGCCCGGACAACCGCGGCATCACCACGTCGAGCATCACCAGGTCGGGCCGCTCCCTGGCGAACGCCTCGATGGCGCGCTGGCCGTCTTCGACCACCGAGACCCGGTAGCCCGCAAGCTCCAGCGCACGACGCGCGTGCTCACGCTCCGCGGTGGTGTCGTCGGCCACGAGGATCTTGGGCCGCGCCGATGGCGTCGGGATCGTCACGCGTCCCGCTCAGTATGACGGCTCGGCGGCGACGGGCCTAGGGCCGGTGGCCATTCGCACCGCGACGAGGGATTGCGCAAAGCGCGCACCCGTACCCTCCCGCCGCCGGTCCGGCTTGACACCCGAAAAACCCTCGCGTAAGCCTCCCCGTCCCATGGCGACGCCCTATCCGAAGCCTCACGAAGTCGAGCGCAAGTGGCTCCTCGTCGACCTTTCGGGTCAGACGGTCGGCCGTGCCGCGTCGCAGATCGCAAGCATCCTGCGTGGCAAGCACAAGCCCACGTACATGCCCCACGCGGACGCCGGAGACTTCGTGGTCTGCATCAACGCCGACAAGGTGCGCTTTACGGGCCGCAAGCTCGACGCCAAGCAGTACCACCGATTCACCGGCCACATCGGCAACCTCAAGTCGCTTTCGGCGCGCGAGATGCTCGCCAAGAAGCCCGAGGAGATCATCAAGCAGGCCGTCCGTCGCATGCTGCCGCGCACGGCCCTCGGGCGTGCCCAATTCAAGAAGCTCAAGGTGTACGCGGGCGCCGAACATCCCCATGCCGCCCAGCGCCCCGAGCCCTACACCCTGCCCCACTCCTAGAGGTCTTCGAGACCGAGACGAACGGATTTCGCGATGGCCAAGTCGAAGATGCGTTACTACGCCACTGGACGACGCAAGTCGGCGGTGGCCCGTGTTTGGTTGCTGGAAGGCGACGGCAACATCACGATCAATCGCCGCGACGCGAGCGAGTACCTGCGCCGCAAGACCAACCTACAGGTCGTGGAACAACCCCTGCAGGCGGTGGGCGGCAGCGACAAGTTCGACGTGTGGTGCACCGTCCGTGGTGGGGGACTGTCGGGTCAGGCCGGAGCGATTCGCCTCGGCATCGCCCGGGCCCTTCTGCGCGTCGACGAAGGCCACCGCGAGCCCCTCAAGCGGGCCGGCTTCCTGACGCGGGACGCCCGCGAGAAGGAACGTAAGAAGTACGGCCGGAAGGGCGCCCGCGCGCGCTTCCAGTTCAGCAAGCGGTAGCGCTGGCCGGCGCCTTCACGTCGGTCGATACCGCTGCGGCCCGCACCGTGGCCCTCGGGAGCATCGATTGGAAATCGCTGCGCTCGAGGTGTCCAAGGAGGGGACATGTCCTCGTTCGCGATCCGATCTACGCCTTTGGCCTTCGCCTGCCTCCTCCTCGCCGCGTGCGGTGGTGACGATGGAGCGAGCGGTTCGGCAAGCGCCACCGGCACGGCGACGGACGGCTCGACCGGTACGACGGTGACCGCCTCGGCCACGGGCTCGGGCACGGGCCCGACGACCGAGGGGAGCGCCTCGGCCACCGGGACGACGGCGACGACGAGCGCAACCTCCACGGGCACGGCCACCGCGAGCGGGACGGCCGGGTCGGACACGGGCACCGCAGGCTCGGACACGGGCACCGCGGGCTCGGACACGGGCACCGGCGGCACGGGCGGTTCGACGGGGACGACCGGCGGCGCGACGGCGGGCACCCAGGGGGGCTCCACCGGCGGTGCCTCGACGGGGGGCACGACGGGCGGCAGCCTGCCCTGCGGGACGATCCCCGTCACGTACCGTGACTTCAAGCCGGATCACGTGGACTTCGGCTGCCACTACGGTGCCAACATGGAGTATCCGGGGCTGGTCCTTTCGGCCCTCGGCGTCGATCAGAAGCCCCAGTACAACCCGAACCCGCCACCGCCGCCGGCGGGCTGGTCGGGAACCGCGACCCAGATCACCTCGGCCGCCTCGTTCTCCGAGTGGTACAACACCACGCCGGGCGTGAACATGGAGATCGCCGGGACGATCACGCTGACCGAGATCATGCCCGGCCTGTGGTCGTTCAGCAGCAACAGCTTCTATCCCCTGACGGACATGGGGTTCGGCAACAACGTGGACCCCAACTGGGCCGGAAACACCTACCCCGATCGCAACGGCTCGTTCACCACGGAGATCCACGTCCAGTTCGTCTACCAACCCGGACAGACGTTCACCTTCACCGGGGACGACGACGTGTGGGTCTTCATCGACGGGCAGCTCGCCCTCGACCTCGGCGGGATGCACCCGCAGCGCAGCGGTACCATCGACCTCGACACCCTTGGGCTCACGCCCGGTGTCATCTACGACATGGACGTCTTCCACGCCGAGCGGTGCGAGTCGGGCTCGAACTTCCGCATCGACACGTCCATCGCGTGTTTTACGCCGCAGTGACCCGCACGGCGCCGGGGCCGTGGGTCCTGCGCGGACTCACCCCGGTGGAGGCACCTGGGTGTGCGCCCACGCGAGCCGCTCGGGGTCGTTGATCCCGAAGACCTCGCGCTCGGGAGCCTCGACGCAGACCACGCGCCCTTCGGCGGCCGCGCGCGCGACCACGTCGGTCAGGTAGATCTCGCCGCGGGCATTGTCGTCGCCGATGCCCCGCAGCCAGCGGGCGAGGTCGTCTCCCCGGGCGGCGTAGATCCCGGCGTTGCACCAGCGGATCCCGCGCTCGGCCTCGCTTGCGTCCGCGTCTTCGACGATACGCAGCGCCCCACCGTCCGGCCCCCGCACGACGCGGCCATAGCCGGTCGGGTCCTCCGGTCGGAACACGACGAGCCCGAGCCGCACGTCACCCGCGAGACGCTCGGCGAGCCCCGCCAGGGTCTTGGGCTCGACGGCCGGCACGTCACCCGGGACGATCACGACCGGGGCATCGTGACGGCGCAGGCTCGAAAGCCCCACCCGCACCGCGTCGCCCGTGCCGCGCTGGGAGGCCTGCAACGCGAACGAAACGTCGAGCCCGAGGGTTCGGGCGTCCTCGCTCGCACGGGCCTCTACGGCCTTCGCTTCGTGTCCCACCACGACGACCACGTGCTCCGCCCCCGCGTCGTGCAGGGCCCGTAGCGACCAACCCACGAGGGGCCGGCCGTGCAGCGGATGGAGCACCTTGGGCAGCGCAGACCGCATCCGCGTGCCCTTGCCGGCCGCGAGGACGATGGCTTCCATGGGCCGCGAATCTAGCAGGCCTCCCCTTCGCCGTCGGCGTCCGACCGGCGCAAGGCTTCACACCGCCTTCGGACGTGCCACCCTTGGGGCGCGGTGAACGACCCGACCCTGCGCGCGGCCCTGCGCAAGGCCGCCGAAGATCCGGCCCGCGCACGCCTACCCCGCAGCGCGCCCACGGCGGAGGTCGAGGATCTCTTGCTCGAAGGCCCCGATCCGTCCGGCGCCCTGCGGCGCCTGGCCGACCTTCCTGACCCGTGGTTCGAACGCCCGATTCCGCCGGCCGCAGCACGGCTGCTGCACGAAGGCACGTACCCGGCCCGCCTGCTCGCCGCATGCCCCGACGCGTACGCGGAACTGGCGACGCCGAACCCGGCCGTACCCGACCATACCGCCCTCGAAGCCATGTTCGACGCCGCGCGCGGACGGCACCCTCCACCGGCCGCCCTCGCCGCCGTTCGCCACCGCGTCTACCTGCTCGCAGCCCGCCTGGAGCTGGAAGGTGCCCCCTGCGAGACCGTCGGCGCCCTCTTGTCCGACCTCGCCGGATTCGTGGTCGAGCGCACCCTCGGACCAGGGATCGGCGACGAGGTCGTGGTGTTCGGCATGGGCAAGCTCGGCGGCCGCGAACTCAATTTCCTCAGCGACATCGATCTCGTGTTCGTCCACGACGAAGGCGTCGATCCCGAGCGGACCCATGCCGCGCTCCGGCGCGCCGTCGCCGAGATCGAAGCCGAGACGGGGGCCGGCCCCATGTTCCACGTGGATCTGCGCCTTCGTCCCTTCGGCCGCCGCGGCCCCCTTTCGCTTTCGGTCCAGTCCACCCTCGACTATTACGAGCGTCACGGTCAGCCGTGGGAACGCCAGGCTTGGCTGAGGGCGCGCGCCGTCGCGGGACGATCCGATCTCGGCCAACGGGTCTTGCAGGGGCTTTCGCCGTTCGTCTACCGCAGGACCGTATCGCCGGAGATCTTCGCGGAGATCGAAGAACTCATGGCCGTCGCCCGTCGGGACGCCCACGGCCGAGCGGCCGGACGCGTCCCCGACCTCGACGTCAAGCACGACCGGGGGGGGATCCGCGAGATCGAGTTCTTCGTGCAGGGGCTGTTGCTGCTCCATGCGGGACGGGCGCCGGAACTGCGGACGCCGTCGACGTTCGAGGCCTTGGACCGCCTGGCGGCGACCGGGCGGATCTCGGGTCAGGAACACGCGACGTTGTCCGAGGCATACCGTTTCCTGCGACGCGTCGAACACCGCGTCCAACTCCATGCAGGACGCCCGACCCACCGTCTGCCCATCGATCCGGACGCCCGCACCGCGCTGGCTCGAAGCCTCATGGGGAGTTCGGACGACCCCGTGGCCGAGCTCGAACGCGCCCTGCGCTCCCAGATGGCCGCTGCCACGGACGTCGCAGCCACGTTGTGGTCCTCCGAGGGCGAACCGAGCGAGCAGGAGCGCGCCGTGGCCACCGTCACCGACCCCGCCGCGCCGCCGGAACGCCGCACGCGAGCCCTCGCCGCCCTCGACCTGCGCGCGCCCGACGAGGCGGCGGAACTCCTCGAGGCCGTGTTGGCCCGGGCCCGGTCCCCGTTTCGTGCCCCCGACCTGCGACGCCGGGGCGCGACGCGGCTACTCGCCGCGGTCCTTTCGAGTTCCGATCCGGACACGGCCCTCTTCCGCTTCGAAGCCTTCGTGCGGCGCCGCGGTGCCGTCGATCCCCTGTGGACCTTCCTCGCGCGGCCCGAGACGGCCCCCGACGAGGCGATCCAGGTGATGGCGGAGATCCTGGCCACGAGCGAGTCGCTCGCCCGATCGTTCGCCGAACCGCCGCCCGGCCCGTGGGCGAGGATCCTCGGCGACTCGTTCGAGTTGTTGCTCGACGCCCTCGCCCACCCCCGACTCCCGAGCCGCCCGGACGTGGAGGCGATGGCGGACCGCCTCGAGGCGAAGGTGAGCGAGCCCTACGTGCGATCGTTTCGGCTCAAGCAACGCTTCGTGCTGCAGACGGCCCTCTTCGATCTCGCGTTCCACCCCGATCCCGACGCCATCGGCGCGGCCCTTACGGACGTCGCCGACGTGGTGATCGAGCGCTCGGCCATCGCGCACCCGTGCCCTGCGCCGGTACGACTCGCGATCTTCGGCCTCGGCAAACTCGGGGACCGAGCGATGGACTACGGATCCGACCTCGATCTGGTGTTCGTCTACGATGGCGGCACGGCTCCGCCGGAAGATACGCGCAGCGCCGCGACGCGTTGGGCACGCAGCCTCGTTCGGCACCTCGAAGATGCACGGCTCGGCGCGCCGCTCTACCGTACCGACCTGCGGTTGCGACCATCGGGCCGCAGCGGCCTGTTGGTGACGAGTCTCGAGGCCTTCGCCCGACACCACGCGCACGGCCGCCCCCTGTGGGAACGGATCCCCCTGTTACACCTGCGCCCGGTGGTGGAGATCTGCGCTCATCGCGCAGGCCTGCCCGAAGTCGTCGCCCGCAACCGGCGGCTCCTCGTCCCCCGAATCGTCGAGGACGTGGTCCCACGAGCCCTGTGGAACCACCCCATCGACCCGGACCAAGCCATAGCGGATCTTGCGCACCTCCTGCGGCGGATTTGGAGCGAAATCGCCCAGGAAAACCGTCACCGCATCCACGTCAAGGCCGGCCGTGGCGGCCTCGTGCACCTCGAACTGGCCGTCGACACCATGACCCTCGTCCACGGTATCTCCGGCCTGCGCGCCCCCTCGACCATGTCGGACCGATTGGCCGCGCTCGAAGCGGCCCGCGTCCTCGAGCCAGCCGAGGCCCGGGCCCTGCGCGCATCCTACGATTTCCTAAGGCGCGTGCAGACGCGGCTACGGCTGGGTCGTGCGAGCGGCCTGCGCGACCCCGAGGCGCTCGACCTGCGCAGTCCCATCCTGTCCATCGTCGCCCGGCGGATGGGACATGCCACCGTGGAGCCGTTCGTGCGGCGATTGCACCAGGAACGCGATACCATCGCCGGCATCGTCGAGCGTCTCCTGCGTCGCCGTCTTCCCCCTTCACGATCATGACAACCTCCGTCGAACTGGACGTCCCTCCCAAAGGCTCCCTGGAGAAGACGGGCTTTGCCCGGATCATGCGCGCCGTCGCCAAGGCCAAGGCCACGGGCAGCCTGTATCTCTTGTCGGGCAAGACGAAGAAGGTCGTCTTCTTCGAGGAAGGTCAGCCGGTCTTCGTGCGGTCGAACGTGTTGGCCGAATGTCTCGGGCAGGTGCTCGTCCAGGAGCGACTCATCACCGAGGAGCAGTGCAACCAGACCCTCGAGGCGATCCGTCGCACCGGGAAGAAGCAGGGCGAGTTGTTGGTCGAGATGGGGGTCTTGTCGGAGGGCAACCTGCGCTACGGCCTCGAGACCCAGCTTCGCACCAAGCTCTTCGACGTCTTCGCCTGGGAGTCGGGGCGCTACCAGTTCAAGCCGGGCCCCTCGAAGGAGGGGTTTCGCATTCGTCTCGACCGGTCGGCCGAGAGCGTCATCGTGGAGGGGATCCTCGAACGGGTGAGCGAGACCCGGGCGAAGGCTGCCCTCGCTGCGTCCATGGACGCCTTTCCCCGGCGGGACCGCAACGCACCGCGGGTGAACCTCTTGCCCGAGGAACGGCACTTCCTACGGTGCCTCGACGGTAGCCAGAGCGTCGCGGAGATCCTCGACGACCCGCCGAACGATCTCGTCCCGCGACCGGCGACCCTTCTCTACGCCCTCTTGCAATCGGGGTCGGCACGCCTCGAGTCCCGCCGCGCCGACGCGACCCGACGTCCGCCACCGCCGGATCTCACGCCCAAGGATCTTCCCCTCGACGAACTCGCCCTGTCCCTACCGGCCACGTCGACGCGGACGGAGTTCGAGGACACCCCGCCGCCCGGCCCCCTGCCCACGGACCCGGACCTGATGGGGGACGACGACTTCGACATCGAGGACATGGACGCCTCCACGGTGGCCGACCGTTCCGCCATCGAAGATCTGCTGGCGGCCGAGCCCGAGCTCGAGGAGGAGGTGTTCGACGACGAGGACGTGGAACTGCTCGACGAAGACGCCATCGAAGTCCTCGAGGAGGACGAGGAGGTGGCGTACGAGGCGGTGGAGGAAGCGGCCGAGACCTACGACGAGGACTGGTCGGCCGCGGAGGACCTCGCGCGGGAAGCCGGGGCGGACCCCGACGACCTCCTTGCCCTCGACGAGCTCGAATTCGTCGATCTCGGCGCCGGTTTCTCGGCCCCGCCACCCGCCACCTCGACCCCGGCGCACGAGGAGGCCAGCGATCCGGAGATGGCCGGTGCCATGCACTTCTCGGCCGGGGAGCAGGCCCTTTCGGCCGGCGACTACGAAACGGCCGTCGCCGAGCTCGAGGCCGCCTTCGAACTCGGCGTGGACGTGCCGGAACTCCACGCCATGCTGGCCTACGCGCGCTTCCAAACGGCTCCCGACGACCCGGCCATGCAGGCCCACGCCCTCGAGCTGCTCGACTACGCCGAAGAACTGAACCCGGACCTCGACCTGGTGCACGCCTACCGGGGCGCGATCCTGCGAGCGATGGGCGATCCCGCCAATGCGCGCCTTTCCCTCGAGCGTGCCCTCGAGATCAACCCCTACTGCGAGGTCGCCATGCAGCTCATGGACTCCATGAGCTGACGTGACCGCGGGCTACGCGGCTTCGTTCTCGACGAGCCTGGGCCGCGGTCGCCATTTGAGCTTGTCGCGCTGGTCCACCTCGATGGGGAGAATCGCCTCCGACTTGTACGTCAGCGCCTTGGCGACGTTGCGGATGTCCCGTGCCAGGCGTCGCATCCCGTCGGGTTCGAGGGAGGCGGCGTGATCCGTCCCCTTCCACGCCCGGTTGAGGGTGAAGTGACGCTCCACCCACGAGGCTCCGAGCGTAATCGCCGCGATGTCGGGCGCAATGCCCAGATGATGCCCGGAGAAGCCGATGGCTCCAACCTCGTGGCCGTAGGCCCCGCGCAGGCGAGTGATCTCGCGCAGGCAGATGTCCTCGGGCGGCACGGGATACCCGGACGTGCACGCGTAGAGCACCAGGTCCTCGGTGCGGCCCCGGGCGCGGAAGAACTCGACGATGCGCTCCTCCTCCTTGCGCGTGGTCATCCCCAGGCTGACGTGCAAGGGGCCTTCGTAGTGATCGAGCAGCCAGCCCAACATCTCGAAGTGGGTGTTGCAGGCGCTCGGAATCTTGATGTAGGCGGGGCCTAGGCTCGCGATCTCCCGCGCGCTCGTCAGATCCCACACGCTGCACGCGTACGTCACCCCCACTTCGTCGCAGACGGCGGCGAGTTGCCGGTGCACCTCCACGTCGAATTCCAGCGCCTCACGGTGTTCACCGTAGGTCCGCCCATAGCTGTTGGCGGGCACGGGATGAGGGGCCGCGTACTGCTCCGGGGTGAGCAACTCCTTGGGGCAGCGCTTCTGGAACTTCACCACGTCGACGCCGCAGAACCGTGCGGCCACCTCGATCATCTCCTTGGCCGTCTCCACCTCGCCGCGGTGGTTGCATCCGATCTCGGCAACGATGCGCGGAACGTTCTCGGGTCCGATCTCCATGCTACGGCTATGCCGCCGCCTCGCGGCCGGGCAAGGCCGCGGCCCAACTCGAACCGACGGAGGGGCGCCAGGTGTCCTTCTGCGACACTCGGCGTCCCGATTCGGCCAAGGGCGCGCTCCGCCCGCCCTTCAGCCAGCCTTGGGCGGCGCCTTTGCGTCGATGGACGGCTCCACCCCCATCTCCTCGAGCAGGTGATCCCCGTGGTCCACCGCGTCGAGGATCCACAGGATCGCGCGAACGTCCACGTGGATGCTGCGCGTAACCTCCGGGACGAAGAGCCAATCGCTCGCGATGGACTCGTAATTGCCGTCGAAGGCCAACCCGACGAGTTCGCCGGCCGCGTTCAAGGTCGCCGATCCGGAGTTGCCCCCGGTGATGTCGAGGTCGGCCAGGAAGTCGAGCGGCACTTCACCGAGTTCCGGCGCGGCGTACGGGCCCCACGTGCCGCGCTCGATGGCGGCGAGCAACGCATCCGGCGCAGCGAAGGGCTCCTTGCCCGTGTGCTTGGCTGCGAGCTGCCGGAACGTCGTGAACGGTTCGTACACGTCGGCATCCGGTGCCGGGCGATAGCCGCGCACCGTACCGAAGGTGATCCGCAGGGTGCCGTTGGCATCCGGCGCCACCTCCTTGCCGGCGTGGGCACGCAGCGCGGCGATGTATCGTGGACGCAGTCGGTCGAGGGCGCCCGAGAAGGCCTCGTCCTCCGCGCGCCGCGCCTCTCGCAGATCCCGCAGGGACATGGCGATGCGCACGAAGGGATCCTTGCTGCGCCGCAGGCGCGCCGGACGAGCCGTACGGAACAGCTTCTTGCGGGTCTTGGCGTCCTCGAGTTGGGTCCGCTCGAAGAGCGCCGCGATCCGCCGACGAACGGCGGCCGCGTCGAGCCCTTCGTAGTCCTTGCCGAGCAGCGCCTCGAGCACCTCCGTGGGCCGGTCCTCGGGCGGAAGACGGCGCGCCCTGTCGACGAAGAGTTCGAGCATGGCGGCGTCCACGCGGCGGTCGTAGGTGCGCTCGAGGGCATCGAGCCACCGCTCGAGGTTGGGGAGATTCCGATCCTGGTAGGACGGGCGTCGCTCCGCGTCCGGCTTGGCCCGTTCGTACGCCGCGTCCACGATGGTCGTCGCAACGTCGAGGAGATCCGATGCCCCGAGAAGTTCGCGCTCCGCAGTCCGGCGCATGCGGGTCTTCTCGCGCGCTTCGAAGAGCGCGGCAAGCTCGTCCAGCACCGAACCATAGGTCTTGGTACGGTCGGGATCGGCCGCAATCCATGCTGCGAGGTTCTGCTCGAGGGCCGCCTTGGCCTCGGCGAGCCCGCCCTTTTCGAGGCCATCGAGCATACCCTGGAAGTTGGTGCGGTAGTTGTGCAGCCCCCGCAGGCGACTGGCCACCTTGATCCCGACCTCCGGATCCTGTTTCGCCAGTTCTTCGAGCGTGGCGATCTGCGCGTCGAACGACTCGATGAGATGGGGATAGTGGAACTCCACCGCCTCCCGCACCTCGTGGGCCGTCTTGAGACGATAGGTACGCCCGGGATAGCCCGCGACGAACACCGGATCGCCGGCCGCAAGGGGCGCTTTCGCCACCTTCAGATGATGGGGAGGACGATAGGGGACGTTGTCGGCGGCGTGTTCCGCTGGCTTGCCGTCCGGTCCTACGTAGGCCCGCAGAAACGCGAAGTCCCCGGTGTGACGGGGCCATCGCCAGTTGTCCACCTCGCCGCCGAAGACGCCGATGCCGGCGTGGGGGGCATAGACCAGGCGCACGTCGCGGATCTCGAGCTGTTCGACCAAGTGGTATTCGGCGCCTTCGAAGAAGGGGCGCACGGTGCAACGGATCTCCGGCCGGCCGCGTTCGCACGCTGCGACGAGATCCTTGACGCGCCGCTCGATGGCGCGGGCGCGCTCCCGGGGATCGACGTCCTCGGCCAGATCGCCCCGGACCTGCTCGGTCACGTCCTCCATACGTTGGGTGACGTAGACACGCGCGCGCGGCCCCGCCCACAGTTCTTCGCTGCGGGTGCGGGCGAGGTAGCCATCGTGGAGCAGGTTGCGGTCCTTCGAACTGTTGTGCTGCAGTGCCCCCGTCACGCAGTGATGGTTCGTGATCACGAGCCCCTCGGGCGACACGAAGAATGCAGAACACCCGCCCAACGAGACGATGGCGCCCAGGGGAAAGCGTGTCGGATCTGCCAGATCCCCGGCGGCGATGCGAAACCCCATGGCCTCGAACGTGTCGGCGAAGGCCGGCATCTGACTGGGCATCCACATCCCGCCCGGTTCGTAGGCGAGGGCAGGTTCCGCGTCGGAGGTGTCTTGCGGGGCGTCCTGCGGCGTCGCCGAATCGCCTACCGGCGCGCGACCGCAGGCGATGGCGATCGTGAACATCGAAAGGAGCGACGCACCGCGACGATAGCGGGGGGACAGGTTCGGCATGGGGCCCATCGTGCCGGTCGGCCGTAGGACCGCGCAAGGGCGACGGCCGTCTTCGGTGAGCACGCGACCTGGCCCCCACGGGCAGCGAAACGTTGGTACCGTGGCGCCGTGGCGCCACCTACGCGCACCCTGCTCGTCGCCAACCCCACCGCGCGCACGGGCCGCGCCGCACGGGCCATCGAGCGCGCCATGCAGGCGCTCGAGCGGGCCCATCTCGACCCGGAGTTCCTGCCGACCCGCCCCGAGGGCGCCACGGTTCCGGCCATCGCCGACCGCATCGAACAGGGCGATGTGGCCCGCGTGGTCTACCTCGGCGGTGACGGTACCTTCGCGGAGGCAGCCAAGGGCATCATCCTCGCCCGCGAACGCTCGGGCATCGACGTCCCCCTCGGCATGCTGCCCATGGGCACGGCCAACGACCAGGGCCGGTCCTTCGGGATCCCCGCCGGAGAACGCAACATCGAGAAGAACGTGGAGATCGTCCGGCGGGGGATCGAACAGTGGATGGACGTCGGCCGCATCTTCGCCTTCGATGCCGAGGGCACCTGCATCGCCCAGGATCTTTGGTTCGACAACTGCGGCGTGGGCCTTTCGGCCCAGATCCTCGCGGCGCGAAACCGGGACCGGGATCTCGTGGGCCGCGTGCCGCTGCTCCGCCGCATCTACCGCGACAAGATCATCTACACGTTCGCGGCCCTACGCTCCCTCTTCGCGGGCATGATGACCGGTGGCCGGCGATTCGCGGTGCAACTTACGGTCGACGACGAACAGCACCGTTTCGACAACGTGACCGACATCGTCTTGCTCGACACGATCCTCTACGCCGGCGACTGGGTCTTCGACCCGCGGACGCGAGCCGACGATGGCCTTTTCGAGATCGTGGTCGTGCGCGGGCACGCCGATTGGGCGGCTGCGGCCATCTCGGGACACAAGCACAATCCGGTCACCGAGGACGACCTCGCCGTCCTCGGCATCCCGAGCCGGCAGGTGCTTCGCGGTCGCACCATCGAAATCGACCTCGAACGCGCCGAGGACACCGGACGCATCTTCGCCCAGATCGACGGCGAGGAGTGGATCGTGGCCGACCGGTACCGCGTCGAGAATCTGTTCCATCACCTGCGCATCATCGTGCCCGAGGACGCCCACTTCATCTGAGACCGCGGCGCGAAGAAGGCGTGGGGTCTCAGGTTCGCGGCGGCAGGATCGCCCCCTCGGTGGGCAACTCGAACACCATGCAGACGGCACCTTCGAGGGCGGCCGTCGCCTCGAAGTTCGGGGAGCCGACCACCCGGGGGTCGACCACCTCGCGGGGGACTTCGGTGAAGCCGAGCTTCGTGGCGAAGAAGTTCGATGCCGTGGCCGTCACGAGGTAGATGCGCCGAACCCCCTGGGTCCGCGCGTGGCGCATGATGCAGTCCCCGAGCACCCAACCGAGCCCCTCGCCGCGCCGCTCGGGGGTCACGGCCAGGCCGAAGAGGAACGCCGCATCGCCCCGCACGTCCAGGCTCACGCAGGCGACCACGTCCTCCCCGCCCCGGATCACGAGTGTGTCGACGGTGGGCTCCCAGACCACGGCCGGCAGCCCGTAACCGGCGAGCAACGCATCCACCTGCGGACGATCGCGCGTCTGGGCGAAGACCACCGGATCACCGAGCCGCTGCAGGATTCGCGTGCCGAGATCGTCGAAGCTGCCACTCGACAGCACGAGGACCGTATCCCCCGGTGCGACGGCCGAGATGACGTCCTCGAGGAGCACGTCGGTTCGCTCGAACGCGCGTGCCGGCACGCCCCGTGCACCGATGGCCCGGGCAAGCTCGACCGGGTCGAGACGCTCGTTCGCGGGGACCTTCTCCGGACGGTACAAGGGACCTATCCGCACGCTCGATGCCGCATCGAATGCCGACGCATAGGCCTGTTGGAACACCCGCCGACGGGACGATGCCGAGCGGGGTTCGAAACACACGTGCAGCGCGTGTTCCGGATACCTGCGGCGCAGGGCCGACACCGTCATCGCCACGGCCGTGGGGTGGTGGGCGAAGTCGTCGATGACCCGCACCCCCTGGGCGACGCCGAGCAGCTCCTGGCGCCTGCGCACGCCACGAAAGGTCTGGATCCCCCGCGCGACGACCTCGGGATCGCACCCGTGCAGCCGGCACAACCCGATCACCGCCAGGAGGTTGGCCACGTTGTGCTGGCCCACGAGCTGCGTGGAGAAGGTGCCCAACGGCGTCCCACGTTCGTACACGTCGAAGACCGTTCGCCGCGCTCCGGGCCGGCTGCGCACCACGGCGGCATAGTCCCGCTCCCCGACGCTCGCCTCGTCGGGCACGACGCCATAGGTGTGGATCCTGCCCTCGCAGGCGGCCGCACACCCGAGGGCTTCGGGGTCGTCACCGCAGACGAGGAGATCACCATCGGCCGGGATCAGGGCTGCAAACGCCCGAAACGTCCGGCGCACCTCGTCGAGGTCCGCGAAGATGTCCGCGTGATCGAACTCCACGGACGTCAAGATGGCCCGCTTGGGACGATAGTGGAGGAACTTCGAGCGCTTGTCGAAGAACGCCGTGTCGTATTCGTCACCCTCGACGACGAACGTGTCGCCGCTGCCGAGGTGGTAGCCCCGGCCGAGGTTCTGCGGCACGCCCCCGATCAGATAGGAAGGATCGGCTCCAGCCACGACCAGGCACCACGCCAGGGCACTGGCCGTCGTCGTCTTGCCGTGGGTGCCCACGACCACGTACGGGTCACGGCCTTCGAGCAAGGCCGAAGCGAGCATGGAGGGAAAGCTCTCGAGCGCGATCCCCCGTTCCTTGGCGGCCACCACCTCCGGGTGGTCCGCGCTGCAGACGTTGCCCACCACGACCCGGTCCGGCCCCCAGGCGAGGTTCGCCGGATCGAAGCCCTCGAACACGTCGATCCCCGCCTCCTCGAGCTGGGTGCTCATGGGCGGGTAGATGGCGGCATCCGAGCCGCGGACGTCGTGGCCGGCTTCCCGCATGAGGCCGGCGAGGGCTCCCATGCCGGTCCCGGCGATGCCGATGAAATGGACCTTCAGGGCCCTTCCATCTTCGGCGGCGAGGCCCTCCTGGGTCAAGGCGCGGGGCCCCTCGCGCACCTGCGTAGACCCGTTCGCGGCCAGATTTCGCCGCCCGGTACGCCGTCGGCGTCCTCCGCGGCGCACGGCGCGAACGAGGCACTGGAGCTTTCGAGAGCACCGCTGCGCACACGACGCGGCCGCGCGCGCGTGCCGGCCGGGGTCGGCGCGGTCCGGCCGCATGACGCGAACGTCCGGGCAAAATTGACCCCGTGGGGCTATTTCGAACACCGTCGTGGCTTGGTATTCGGATCCACGCATGGAAGGGACGCTCCTCATGGACAACGATCGCCGCTCCCGCAAGCGGGTACCCATCTCCGTCGAGCTCAAGCTTCATGCCCCGTCGCTGCATTTCGTCCTGCTCTCCCGAACGGTGGACATGTCGACCCGTGGCGCATTCGTGCGCTCGAACCGTCCCCTACCCGTCGGGGCCCCGGTGACGGTCGAGTTCGACCGTGGACGGGCCAAGAATCCGCTTCGTGTATCCGCCGAGGTCGTGCGCGTGGGATCGGTGGAGGAGGGCCGCGCGGCCGGGATCGCCCTGCGCTTCACCGACGTGACCGAGCTCGACGAGGCCCTGATCGACGACCTCATCCGCACCGCGAAGGCCTGACCCCGGTGTTCGCAGCCGCGGGCCCCTCGTCGGACGGGCAGCGAACCGCACCGCAGCCGTCTGCGGCTTCGGCACCGGCCTCCCCGCGGACGACCACGGGTCGCGCGCCATCGGCGCACGGGCGATTTTTCGATTGAGCCGCTCGCCACGACCGGTCTACGATCCGGTCCATGTACCGTACGTGTCGTGCCCCACATCTCGGCGACGTCGTGGCGATGGCAGGGTGTCTCCTCGCCCTGGCCACGGCGTGTGGACCCGGAGATACCTCCACCACCACCGGGGACTTCTCCGGGGGTGGGACCGACGCCACCTCCTCGTCCGGTGCCTCGGCGGGCCCGGCCAGTGCGACGGCCGGGGGGGCCACGAGCGACGGCTCGACCTCCACTACGGGCTCCGACGCCACGTCGTCGTCCACCACGTCGTCGGGCTCCGCCACGGCGACGACCACGGGAACGCCCCCCAAGTTCGACGTCGGGAACACCGCGGACGTGGGGCCGGTCGAGTGCGGCTGCGGCAACAGCGAGTGGAGCTACATCTGGATCGCGAACAGCCCCGAGCACACCGTCTCCAAGATCAACACGCGGACCATGACCGAGGAAGGCCGGTACCGGACCCGGCCCGACGGCTCGGGCAACCCGTCCCGCACGTCCGTGAGCATCGACGGCCGGGCCGTCGTGGTGGCCAACCGGATGGGCGGCGTCACCAAGATTTGGGCGCGGCCCGAGTACTGCGAGGACAAGAACAACGACAACGTCATCACGACCTCGACGGGCCCCAACGACGTGCTCCCATTCGACCAGGAGGAGTGTATCGCCTGGCACACCTTCGTGCCCGAGACCACGGTTCAACGGCCCGTGGCGTGGACCTCCGGGGAGCTGAACCCCCAGACCTGCGAGTACGAGAACCAGAAGGTCTGGACGACCACCGGCCGCAACGCGCCGCCCGACAAGGGCCCCAACTATTGCGGCGCGGGCGGCAACTGGGTCCATCTGCTCAACGGGGATACCGGTGAGGTGGAGCAGACCGTCTTCATCCCGGAATCCGAGGTTCCCTGCGCGGCCTGGGGCGACTGGGGGTTCGGGTTCTACGGCGCCGCGGTGGATCCGGACAACAACCTGTGGCTTTCGACCTTCGGAGCGGGCAAGTTCGTCAAGGTCGACTACCAGACCCTCGACTACACGGTCTACAGCGGGTCGAGCTACGGGATCACCGTCGACTCCCTGGGCCGTCCCTGGGTGGGCGACAATCCCCGCCGCTTCGACGAGGCCACCCAGACGTGGCAAAGCTCCGGGCTTCCCGGCGCCGGAGGCTCCGGGATCGCCGAGGACCTGCAAGGACGCATCTGGGCGGCCACGCAAGGCGGGGTCGGGTGGGTCGACCGCGACACCCTGGCCGTGGGCGACACCGTGACCCTGCCGTTCCAGGGCATCTACCGCGGCATCAGTGTCGACATCGACGGTTACATCTGGGCCGTGCGCCTCGGCGGCAACGAGGCGTTCCGGATCGATCCCGACGACTACAGCTTCGAGATGGTCGGGGGCTTGAACGGCCCCTACACCTACTCGGACATGAGCGGCGGCCAGCTTTCGGCCGTGACGTGCGGGACACCCGCCGGTTGAGGCCACGCGCTGAGGCCTTGCGAGGCGAACGGTTGCAGGCCGCGATCGCGCCCTCCACGATGGCCCCGTGACCGGACCGTCGAGCCCCACTGCGTCGCCGACCGCCGTCGTCGTCACCATCGGTGACGAACTTCTGGCCGGCGAGACCGTCGACACCAACAAGGCGACCCTCGCTGCCTTCGCCACGGCCCACGGATTTTCGGTAACGGCCGCCCATACCCTTCCCGACGATCTCGAGGCCATTGCGCGGCTCCTTTCCGACCTGATCGGACGTTGTCGCCTGTGCCTCGTCTGCGGGGGGCTCGGCCCCACGTCCGACGACGTGACCCGACACGCCGTGGCGCGTGCCTGCGGGCGCCCCCTTCGGCGAAACCCTGCGTTGGTCGAGGACCTCGAAGCCAAGTTCGCCCGCCTCGGCCGTTCCATGCCCGAGGCCAACCTCGTCCAAGCGGACGTCCCCGAAGGGGCGGAGATCCTCGCAAACCCCATCGGAACCGCTGCGGGTTTCGTCGTCGGCGACGCCACCACCTTCGCCGTGCTGCCCGGCCCACCGCGCGAGCTTGCGCGCATGTTGCACCATGAACTTGCGCCGCGCATGTCGGCCCTCGGGGGCGGGCCGCCCCGACCGACCCGCCGGTACCGCTGCCTCGGATTCGGCGAGTCCAGCCTCGCGGCGCGTCTCGAACCCCGGCTGCCGGAACTCGAGGGCCTGCTCGAATCGGGTGGAGTACGCGTCCGCTACCGCGCTGCAATGCCCCTGGTGGACGTCACGTTCGTCCTCGATGCGCGACCTTCGGGCGAGGTTCTCGACGCGATGGACCGCATCGTCGCCGAGGCCCTCGCCCCGGCCCTCTACGGCATCGGGATGGCCGACCTCCCGACGAGGGTGCTGGCCGCCCTCCGCCAACACGGCCACACCCTCGCCACGGCGGAATCGTGCACGGGCGGGCGCGTGGCCGCGCAGATCACCGCCGTCCCGGGCGCGAGTTCGGTGTTCGCCGGCGGCGTCGTCGCCTACGCAAACCGCATCAAGACGGCGCTACTCGGGGTGTCCGAGGAAGACCTGGCCCGGCACGGCGCCGTCTCCGAGCAGGTGGCCCGCGCCATGGCCGATGGCGCGCGCGCATGCCTTCGCACCGACTTCGCCATCTCCACCACCGGCATCGCAGGCCCCGCGGGCGGCAGCCCCGAAAAGCCCGTCGGCACCGTCTGGGTCGGCATCGCCACCCCGGACGGCACCGATGCGAAGCGGCTGTCCCTGCGCGGCGAGCGGCAACGGATCCAGCATGCGGCGGCCTTGTGGGGCCTCAAGCTCCTGTGGGATCGCCTCGTCGCGATGGACCTTGCACGCGTGGAGGTCCTCGACGGACAGCCGGCACCGGCGCCGCCCCTGTGAACCCGGAGGTCCGGCGCCCCGTCCACTGCGGACGGACGGCCGCCCGGGAGCGCAGGGCCCGCCCCCGCGCGACGGCACCTCACGAGGCTGCCAGCAAGCGCGCCAGGCTCCATCCGAGCCCGACGAGCACGACCGAACTTCCCGCGATGGCCATGGACACGAGCGCCCGCGCCGGACGCAACTCGAACGGCCGTTCGGCGGCGTCCACGATCTCCGTTGGCGCCTCGACCTTCGCCACCTCGTCGCCCGAGGCCAGCGGATCGTCCTGCTCGTCTCGGATCCGACGCCGAACCACGTGCCAGTTGCGGGCCAGGAGCTTGGCGCCGGGAGACATCTCGTCGCGCAGGGCCTCGAGAGGCGCGACCCCCCGTCCTTCCCGCATGTGGGCGTCGACCGGCATCACGACGGCTCAGGTTCCTTTCCGCTCGAATCGCCGAGCAGTCGCCGAAACCGGAGGCGTGCCGCACGGATCCGGGCATAGATGGTGTTGACGTTCGCCCCCTCTGCGCGGGCGATCTCCGGCGCCGTCATCCCCTCGACCTCGGTGAGCAGGAAGGCACGGCGCTTGTCCGCGTCGAGTTCGTCGAGCAGGCGCCGTGCCGTCATGGCCGCGACGACCCGCGCGTCCGTCGCCGGCCGGGGATCGACCCGTGCATCGGCATCGTGAACCAGCACCATCCGTCGGCCGCGACGTCGCACGCCACGGCGGTATTGGCTGGCGACCTTGCGCGCGATGCCGTAGAGCCATGCGCGCATGGACTTGTCGCGTTCGAAGTCGCGGATCCTGCGGTGGGCCGCGACGAAGACGTCCTGCAGGGCATCTTCGAGATGACCCGACTCGACGCCGAGGTAGGCGAGGGTCCGATACACGAACGGGGCGTGTTCGGCATAGGCGTCCGCGAGCAGGCGCTCGGCGGCTTCCTCGTAGGAGAGCGGACACAGCGTCGGCGGGGTGGTTCGCGACCTCACCCAACCATTATTGACACGAGTCGGATGGATCCGTCACGGGGATTTTCCCCCGGCCGTCGCCATCCTACGTTTGCGCACATGCGCCCACAGTGATGCGAGGGCACCCGGCGAAAGCCCCGGGATCCGCCCGGCCTGAGCGGTGGTGGCCGGCCGCACCGCGTCGAGCCGCTCGGCCGCCTCCCGCGACAACCCGGGCAGGGCGAAGTAGTCAATGTCCGCGGGAATCTCCAGGTTCGCCCCGCGGCGCCCTTCGATGCGCGCAAGATCCCGCTCCAGCTTGTCCACGTAGCCCGCGTACACCCGGCGCGCCTCGGCGCGCATGCGGGCCCATGCGGGAGCGTCGGGCTCGACCCCCGCGCGCAGCCGCGCGTAGGCCCGCTCGACGATCTCGCGGCGGCGCCGACCGATCTCGACGCGCGCCTCGTCCACGAGCCCGAGGGCGAAGGCCCGCTCCTCGAGCCGTTCGTCGGCGTTGTCCTCGCGCAGGAGGATCCGGTACTCGGCGCGCGCCGTGAACATGCGATAGGGCTCGTCGCACCCCTGGGTCACGAGGTCGTCGACCAGCACGCCGATGTAGGCGTCACGGCGCGACAGGACGAGCGGTTCGGCACCGAGGACGTACGCGGCGGCACCGGCCCCCGCGACCAATCCCTGGGCCGCGGCCTCCTCGTACCCGGACGTGCCGTTGACCTGTCCGGCGAAGAAGAGCCCCTCGACGTGGCGCGCGGCCAGTCGATGGTCGAGCTGCCGAGCGTCCACGGCGTCGTACTCCACGGCATAGCCGGGCTGCACGATCCGCGCCCGCTCGAGCCCCGGGATCGTACGCACGAAGCGTTCCTGGACGTCGGGCGGCAGCGAGGTGGAGATCCCATTGGGGTAGATCCAGTCCGAGTCGAGCCCCTCCGGTTCGAGGAACACCTGGTGACGGCCCCGATGGGGAAAACGAACGACCTTGTCCTCGATGGAGGGGCAGTAGCGCGGCCCACGTCCCACGATCCGACCGCCGTACATCGCCGATGCCGAAAGATTGGCTTCGATCACGGCATGGGTGTCGGAGTTCGTCCACGTCAGATGACAGTTCAGCTGGGGCAGTCGCGGTGGCGCGGGCGTCAGCGGCAACGAAAAGCCGGGCGTGGGCACCTCCCCGGGCTGGACCTCGAGTCCCCCGAAGGCGACGCTGGCACGGTCGATCCGGGGCGGGGTGCCCGTCTTGAGCCGCTGCGTGCGAAATCCGAGCCGCACGAGGGCCTCCGCCAAGCGAGTGGCCGGGGCCTCGCCGGTGCGGCCTCCCGGGCGGCTTTCGTGCCCCACGTGCAGTCGGCCGCGCAGGAACGTCCCCGTCGTCACGACGACGGCCTCGGCCGGGATCTCCGTACCGTCCTCGAGGCGTACTCCGACGATCCGCCCGCCGCGGACCTCGAGGTCGGCGACGAGGGCTTCGACGAGGCGAAGCCCGGGCGCCGACTCGAGGGTTCTTCGGGCGTGCTCGGCGTAACGCCGCTTGTCGACCTGCACCCGTGTGCCCCACACCGCGGGTCCCTTGCTGCGGTTGAGCACCCGGGCGTGGATCCCCGCGCGATCGGCCGCCCGCCCGATGAAGCCTCCCATCGCCTCGATCTCGGCCACGAGATGCCCCTTGGCGACGCCGCCGACCGCCGGATTGCAGGGCGTAAGTCCGATCCCGTGCCGCGCCCCCGTCACCACCGTGACCTGGGCGCCGCGGCGATGGGCCGCGAGCGCCGCTTCGATGCCGGCATGGCCGGCGCCGACGACGAGGACGTGGGGCATGGGGCAGGGAATCTAGCAGCTCTGCGCTGCCCATCGAAACGGACGTAGGACGGCAGTCGTCGCCCAACCCGCCCGACGGGATCGTCCGTCAGCCGCCGGTTCCGGTGCCCGTACCCGCGTCTCCGGCCACGGGTTCGCACAGGCCTCGCTTGCTGCAGCGCGTGTTCGGATCGCAGCAGGCCGCGTCGTCGGCACACCAGAGGGCATCGGCCGCCGGGTCGGACGAGGGCGGCACGCAGCCACTGCCGGCCGGCACGCACACGAGGGGGGTCCGCTCCTTGCCGTCGAAGCCGGCAACGCAGATCTGGCCCGCCGGACATTGGTCCGATCCAAGACATTCATCCGGCGCCCCGCCGGTTCCGCCCGTCGCCGCGCCCCCCGTGGTCCCCGTCGTGCCGGTCGCCCCCGTACCTTCGGTCGCGCAGCCGGTGGCACCACCCGTCACGCAGTTGCCCGACGGTGGTTGGTCGTCCATGTAGTCGGTCGCGCCCTCGGCCGAATCGTCGATGGAACACCCGCCGGTGCAAACCGCCGCGAGCAGAATCGCGCAAAACCGCGGGGACCGAAAGCGCCCCGCACCTCGGCGAAGATCGAAGTGGAAATCAGGAAATCCAGGCATACGACCGGAGCATAGCCGGGAGGCACCTTCCGTCCAGAAGTGCGGATTCTGCGCAAAAGCGATCGATGGCGGGGCCTTGCGTCACTACCCATGCGAACCTTGCCCATGAACACCATGACTTCTCCGTCCCATCGTCGCGGGGCACCGGCGCGCGCCCTCCTCCATCCCCTGTGGCTCGGGGCGCTGGCCGTCCTCGCCACGAACGATCACCTCCTCAAGGGGAGCGGTCTCCTGCCCGGCGTCGTCACGGGCAAGATCAGCGACTTCGCCGGCCTCGTCGTCGCCCCGGTGCTGCTCGCCGCGATCCTGGGCGTTCGCACGCGGCGGGCCTTCGTCGTGTGCCACATGGCCGTCGGGATCGTCTTCGCCGCCATCCAACTCTCCGAGGCCGCCGCCGCCGCCATGACCTTTGCGACCGGCCTCGTGGGGCACCCGTGGGTCATCACCCGCGATCCCACGGACCTCGCGGCGCTGCCGGCCTTGGCCCTGTCGGCCCACGTCTTCTGGCAGGTCGCCACACGCCCGGCGAAACGGGCGTTGCGCCGCACCGGCGAGTGGGCCGCCGCCACCGCCGGGCTCTACTGTTGCGTCGCCACGAGCCCGCCGGGCCCCCCGATCGACCCCCTCGACCGCGTCTACGAAGGACGCGTGTTCGTGTGGAACGCCACCGAGGACGACGTCCTCGTCCAGGTGCAGAGCCTGCGCGACGACCTCGACGTGGACTGTTCGGTCGCCATGTCCGATCCGGGGCACCTGCTCGTCGAGGACCTGTTCGGCATCGCGGACGTGTACTCGGTGGAACCCGAGGCCGCCCTCGATCTCGCGCGCAGCGGCGACGGTTCGGGCTCGTGTCAAATCCTGCGCGTGTCGGTGACGGGCGGGGGCGCCCCCTTCCTGGTGCCACTCGACCCGGACCTTCATCCCGTGCAATTGCTGGGCGAGGACGAACTCGTCGACAGCGATGCGACGATCCAGATCGTCGAGCGCGACGCGGGCGGACTCGAGGTCGCCCCCAACGACGCGGATCTCGTCGTCCCGATCGGTGAGGTGCGCGAGGCCGGCGACCCGGGAACCTGCCCCGCCCAGTCGGACGCCGACCGCCTGTTCTGGGACGTCACCGTCACGGCGGCACCCCAGCGCATCGAGTCGCTGTCCTTCGGGCCGGACGGCTGCATCCGCATGGATCTGCTCGACGCCGACGGCATCGATGCCGGCGAAACGCCCGACGCCAACTACGTGTGCGTCCCCGAGAGCCACTTCCCCTTCGCCGTCGGTGACTGGATCGAGGTGCGCAACTTCGGAACCACCATCGAGATCGACGCCGTCGACGAGACCGGTGCCCCGGCGCTCGACGGCCTCGCCCTGAGCCTCGCCCGCAGCGCGCTCGACGGATCCCTGTCGTCGCTGCCGAGCGACCTCGCCATCGAGCCAACGCGGAAGCCCGAGTGCACCCCGGCGGTCTACGACACGTGCGGCACGGTGGCCTACGAGGCTTCGATCTCGGCCCTACGGCCGCAGCTCGGCGGTGCGGTCGAGCTGGGCGTCGGTGATGCGGCGACCCTCGAAGGCAGCGACGGCTCCACCATCGACCTCCTCGTCGTCCACGCCCTCGACCGGCGCATCCTCGATCCCACCTGCGTCAGCGGCCCGGCCGCCCGAGGCTTCGACGTCGAGATCGCCGCCATCCATCGTTTCACCACCCCGTAAGGGAACGCCCTTCGCATGCCCTCCATCTTTTCCATGAACCTTGTCCTTGCCATCCAAGAGGCCACCATGAAACGCATCCAGCATCGTCCCATCGTCTCCGGGCTCTTCCTCTCCCTCTCGCTCGCCGCCGGCATGGCCGGGTGTTCCGCCGCGGGCGACGCCGCCGCCGAAGGCGGCTTGACCGGCGGCGACGGGGGCGCCGGCGTCGGCCAAGGGGGCGCCCAGGACTTCGGCCAGTTCAAGAAGATCCTCGAGGAGGGCGGCATTCCCGGCCCCGACACCATCGACGACGTCGGCTTCTTCAACGAGCACAAGATCGAACTGCCGCCCCCGGACTGCGGGCAGGACGTGTGCATCCACGGCGAACTCGGCGTCATGGGGAACATGATCTCGGGATCGAACTGCACCCTCGTGATGATGGGGATGAACACGCCCATCGACCCCGCCACGCTCGAACGCCCTCCCATGAACCTGGTCGTGACCATCGACACGAGCGGTTCCATGCAGGGCGAGAACATCGCCTACGTGCGGGAGGGATTGGCCCGCACCCTCGACGACCTGCGTCCGGAGGACCTGGTGAGCGTCGTGACCTTCTCCCACGCCGCCGAGGTACTGCTCGAGGCCGTGCCGGGAGACGACCCGCAACTGGCGGAGACCTTCGCGAGCCTTTCGGCCACGGGAAGC
This sequence comes from Deltaproteobacteria bacterium, assembly GCA_003696955.1. Taxonomy (GTDB): domain Bacteria; phylum Myxococcota_A; class Polyangia; order Nannocystales; family Nannocystaceae; genus J032. The sequence continues at coordinate 69,023 of RFGU01000249.1, forward strand.
ACGAACCTCTACGACGGACTGCGGACCTCCTACGACCTGGTGACCGCCTACGACGACGGCGAGCGTCAGAACCGCGTCATCTTCCTGTCCGACGGGGTGGCGACCGCGGGCATCACGGACGCCGACAAGATCCTCGATCTCGGTGGCGGCTTCCGCGAGAGCAGGATCACCCTGAGCACCATCGGGATGGGCACGGAGTTCGACCCGGAGGTCATGCGTGGACTGGCCGAGGCCGCCTACGGCGCCTTCTACTTCCTCGAAGACCCGCAAGCCGTGGTCGAGGTCTTCGAGGAGGAGATCCAGACGTTCCTCTACCCCCTGGCCTACGACGTCACCATCGACGCGGACATCGCCGACGGATACGTCCTGCGCGGGGTCTACGGTACGAAGTCCTTCGAGTTCGACGCCTCGTCGGCCGCCATCGAGATTCCGCTATTGCAGATCGCCCATCGGGAGACGGTGGACGACATGGAACAGGGCCGCCGCGGTGGTGGCGGTGCCATGCTGCTCGAGCTTCTGCCCAAGTCCGGCACCGAGGTGCCGCCGGGAAGCGTCGGGGAGATCCACCTTTCCTACCTCGATGCGAAGACGAACACGATGCTCGACCAGACGGTCAAGATCCTCTCGCCCCTTGCGCCCGGTGAGACGCCCGAGGAAGGGCTCTTCACCGACGGTAGCGTCGAAAAGAGCTTCGTGATGCTCAACATCTTCATGGGCTTTCGCATGGCTGCCCAGCAGGCCCTCATCGGGGACGACGTGGGCGCGGCCAGTCTCCTGCGGGGCCTGCGGGACAACGTGGCCGGTTGGCTCGCCGAAAGCCCCGACGCCGACATCGAAGACGACCTGCGCTACATCGACATGTTCATCGCCAACCTCGAGGCCCGAGGCGCCGGAAGCCCCGAGGACGTACCGCCGCCCGAGCCCTGGCCCCAGGACTGAGGCCCACCGGACGTCTGTCCAGCCCTCGGCGTTTGCGGCGCCTTCGCCCGCCCGCATCGCCGAGGGCGCTTGTCCGGCGCCCCGCGATCCGTGCATGGTGGCGTCATGACCGCTCGTCCCCTCGTGGCCGTCACCGACGTCCTGCCCCGCGCATGGCTCGAACCCCTCGTCCAGGCGTGCGACGTCGTAGCCTGCGACGAAGATGCGCCCGGGGTGCTCTCGCCTCCGATCCTCGAGGCCGCCCCGAGGGTCGAGGGCCTCCTGTGCACCCTCGAAGACCGCATCGACGCCTCGACCCTCGATCGGTTCCCGCGACTCCGGGTGGTCTCCACCCTTTCCGTGGGCTTCGATCACATCGATCTCGCCGCCTGCGCCGCGCGCGGCATCGTCGTGGGACATACGCCGGGCGTCTTGACCGATGCCACCGCGGACCTCGCCATGACGCTCATGCTCGCCTGCGCCCGACGGCTTCCGGAGGCGACGGCCTCGGTCCGTGAAGGCCGGTGGGGGCGATGGCGTCCGACGGGCCTTTTGGGCCTGGAGCTTGCGGGCAAGGTCCTCGGCCTCGTGGGATTCGGCCAGATCGGCCGCGCGGTGGCCCGGCGAGCCCGTGCCTTCGGCATGGAGATTCTCTTCGTCCGACGCACTCCGACCGACGATCCCCTCGGCCGTCGCGTGGACCTCGATACGTTGACCGCCAACGCCGACGTGGTGTCGCTGCACGTCCCCTTGTCGGACGAGACGCGCGGATGGGTGGACGGCGCCTTCCTCGCGCGCATGAAGCCGGGTGCCCTGCTCGTCAACACCGCACGCGGTGCCGTCGTCGACACCGATGCACTCGTCGACGCCCTACGCGCAGGCCACCTCGGCGGCGCGGGACTCGACGTGACCGATCCCGAACCCCTGCCGGCCGACCACCCCCTCCTCGACATGCCCAACGTCGTCGTCACGCCCCACATCGGCTCGGCGACGACCGATACGCGCCGACGCATGGCGCGCCTTGCCATCGACAATCTTCTCGCGGGTCTTTCGGGGCGTCCCCTTCCCCATGCCGTGGCGCTCCCGGCGGCGTCTACGCTTGCCCACAACGGTGGGCCGGGCTAGGCTGGCTGCGACTTCGGTGCGACGCCTGCGACCGAGCGATCCCGCTTCCGTGGCGGACTGGCATCCCGACGTGGACACGGCGGTGGTCTGGTCGGCCTATGCCCGTCGCCAACGGCGCGCGAACACGTTGCACCGACTCAAGGTCGCAGGCGCCATCGTCCTCCTGACGGCGCTGGGGTTCGGTGCCGTGCTCGCAGCGGATCGGCTCTTCATCCACGGCTGAGCCCCGCGCGAAGGGCTCCTCACAACCCGCGCGCCCATTCCGGCCGCAACGCAACGCGGCCGGCGAGGGCTGCATCCACCACCTCGAGGATCCGCTCCCGATCCCGGGGCAGGCGTCCACCGATGGGTAGGTAGTTCGACGCGTGGTTCGTCCGGAACAAGGCGTCGGTCGGCTCGGCGAGCGCGACGAAGGTGCGCAGCTCCGCGAGCATCTCCCGCACCGTCGGACGCTCGTACCCGCCTTTGGTCTCGAGCCGGGCAAGGGGCGTGTTCGGGATCACCGTGACCGTCAAGAGGGCGAGGAACGCGGGATCCATTGCCGTGGCCAGACGCGCCGACGCTTCGGCGTGCTCCTGGCTCCGTTCGCGCCCGGCGACACCGAGCAAGAAGATCGCCGAAAGCTCCATGTCGGCGCCATGGGCCCGCCTTGCCGCCTCGACGTGGTCGTCGAAGCTCGCGCCCTTGGCGATCCGCCGCAGCGTGAGGTCGTCCCCCGACTCCGGACCGATGTAGAGCCGCGAAAGCCCTTGGGCCCGAAGGCGCGCCAGATCCTCGCTCGACTTGTCCAGCAGGTTGCGCGCCGTGGCGTAGGCACTTACGCGGCGCAGTCGCGGGAACGCCTCCCGGCACGCCGCCAAGATGGCGGACCAGGCATCCGTGTCCATCACCAGGGCGTCGCCGTCGGCGACGAAGACCTTCTCGACCTGCGGGCCGAGCACCCTTCGGGCCGCCCATACGTCGGCCACCACCTCGTCGACCGGGCGCACGCGAAACCGTTTGTCGCGGTACATGTCGCAGTAGGTGCAGTGGTTCCACGAGCACCCGACGGTCGCCTGCAGGATGAAGGCGTCGGCTTCGCTCGGCGGGCGGAAGATGCGTCCTTCGTACCGCATGGCCGACCGGCAGCTTGACGCCGCCCGCTCGCCCGCGCAAGGCCCTGCCTACGCCCCGTAGCGCTCGAACGTCTCGTCGAGCCACGGGAGCATGGCGTAGATCGCTCCCGCGACGGCCGCCATGATCGCAGCGAGGGTCAGGAAGAAGGCCACGGGCGAGAGCATGGACTGGATGCCGCCGAAGAACCCCGAAAGGTTGTTGCCGAAGGCCGTGGCCATGAACCATCCGCCCATGGCCAGCCCCGTGAGCCGCTTGGGTGCGAGTTTGGTCACCGCCGAAAGGCCCATGGGGGAAAGGCACAGCTCGCCGAGCGTCACGATGGCGTAGAATCCGACGAGCCACAGGCTCGACACCTTGACGGCGCCCCCCTCGCTGGCAAGCCCCGCCACGGCCATCAGCAGCAATGCGAGGGCCGTAAGGGAAAGGCCGTAGAACACCTTGCGCGCCGTGCTGATGGGACGACCGCGACGGACCATGGCACCGAAGAACCACACGACCACCGGGGTGAGGGCGACGACGAACAGGGCATTGAGGGATTGGTACATCTCGGGCGCGACGACCCGCAGGAAGACGCCCGGTGGCAGGAAGTCCGGCGGATGCCCATAGCGGCGGGCGTACCCCTCGTAGATCGCCTCGAACATGGGGCGGTCCACGACGTACGTTCCGAAACGCCTGCCCTCCACGGTGCGCACGAAGGCCACCCGATCGGTCGGCCGCGCCCCCTCCGGCACCTTCGCCGTGACGATGGTGCCGCCATGGCCGTCGCTCGACGTGGAGAGCTCGACGGTGCCTTCGGGGTAGACGTCCACGGACAGGCGCTCGACGGGGTCCTTGGGGTCGCGGTTGCCGGTCGGCGGAAGGTGGACCACCTCGATACTTCGGTCCGCCGCCGCGATGGCGTCCACGGCCTTCGTGTCGAGCCGCTGTTGGCCGAACATGCGCGCGAGCGCCGGGTCGTCGACGACGAGCAGCGACCGGGGATCGGGTCGCGGCGTATCCTCAGGCGCGTTGACGTAGTAGCTCGGGAAGGCGTCGAGCTTGTTGGCGTCGAAGAACACGACGTCCCGATCCGTCTGGTCCCGCGCCCACTGGGTCATGGCCGACCCGTTCAGGTGCAGGACCATGAAGAAGGTGCCGCCGGCCAGGTACACCGGCAGCAGGGCGCGCAGCCCCGGACGCTCCTCGGGGGCCGCCGTACGGGGTAACCGTACGAAGAACGCCAACACCGGGATCATGCCGGCGAGGAATCCGGCGACGCCGGGAGTGACCGGCGCACCGGGGAAGTAGCGGTCCACCAGGACGAACCCGACGATCCCGGCCCCGAACGCCGGCAGGAGGATGCGAACGAAGATGGCGCCGAAGCCCACGTCGTCGGCGTTGCGCTCGGGGCGGCGGTCGGCGGCCTCGAGGGTCTTCCAGTTGAGCAGCAAGATGGCGAGCCCGACGAGCAGGCCGATGGCCGCGGTACGGAACGTCCACAACCACCCGAACGATCCGCGGACGTACGACGACAGGAACGCCGCCACGAAGGCACCGATGTTGATCCCCATGTAGAAGATGTTGAAGCCCGCATCCCGGCGCGGATCGCCCGGCGCGTAGAGGTTGCCCACCATCACCGAGATGTTCGGCTTGAAGAAGCCGTTGCCCAGGATGAGGCCGCACAGACCGGCGACGAAGAAGGACCAGCCCGGGATCGACATCAAGAAGAGCCCCGCCGCCATGAGCAGGCCACCGACGACCACCGCCCGCCGGTACCCGAGATAGCGGTCCGCAGCGAGCCCGCCCGGAAACGGGGTGAAGTAGACGAAGGCCAGGTAGAGGCCGTAGATCTCGTTGCCCTCCGCGCTCGATAGGCCCAGGCCGCCACGTTCGGCGTCGGTCGCATAGAGCAGCAACACGTTGACCATGGTGTAGAAGGCGAGTCGCTCCCACATCTCGGTGAAGAAGAGCGGAGCGAGGCCCTTGGGGTGGCCGGAACGTGACATCGGGGGCGTTCTACCACGGTCCGGTGGGGCGTCCGGTCGCTCGGCCGTCTGCGTCCGGGACCCCGGACGATGCGGACGCACGGGGGGCCCGCCGGGCTCGATCCCCGCCCTTCCTCTCGGATCGGGCACCTGGCACGCCGATTGCTCCGAGGAACGTACGTGGCCATGCAACGAGCACCTCGACCTCCATCGTCTCCTCCCGCCCCCCGCACCGCGGGCATCGGGCGCCTGCGGGACAGGTTCTGCGCCTACGGTGGCTCCGACCTCGGTGACTTCGATCTGGTCGCCCTGGTCCTCGGCGGCCCGTCCGCCGTCCGGGCCGCACGCGCCCTCGCCGACCACTACGGCGGGATCGGCGATCTCGAAGACGCGCCCCCCGACGAGGTGGCCACCTTGGGTGGCCTCGGGCGGGCGAGCGCGACGCGGCTGCGCGCCGCATTCGAACTCGGGCGGCGCGCGGCGTCGGCCCGCGTCCCGCGGGGGCGACCGGTCAGGTCGCCGCAGGACGCCGAAGCCGTCCTCGGCCCCCACCTGCGGGACGCTGGACGGGAACGCTTCGTCGTCTGCGGGCTCGATGCCCGACACCGCGTCCGGATGGTCCATACCGTCGCGGTGGGCACCTTGGCCTACGTGGACGTCCATCCACGGGAGGTCTTCCGTCCGCTCGTCCGTGCGGGCGCCTTCGCAGCCCTCGTCGGCCACAACCATCCGAGTGGCGATCCGACGCCGAGCGACGACGACGTCCGCCTGACGCGCCGCCTGGTCGAGGCCGGGCGACTGGTCGGGATCGAGCTGGTCGACCACCTGATCTTCGGGCGGGCGGTGGCCGTGTCCCTGCGACAGCGGGGCCTTTGCGCGGCGTGATGCGCCTCGGTCCTCGCGCGTCATCGAAGCTCGCGGCCTCGGCACCGGGGCGCCCGCGTGGAGCGTTGCAACGTGGCCGGCTGCAACGCTGCCTTCCCACACGGCCCCGTAATCGACACAACCAACGAAGATCCATGAGCTTTCTTCCCCGCCTTCGGTGGCATGGGCATCGCATTTCCGGCCGGCACGACGCAGACGACGCCCGAACGGTACCCCACGGAAAGGAACGACACCATGCAGATTCGACGCAACCTCGGCCTCCTCGCCCTCACCTTCGCCACCGGCCTCGCACCGACGACGGGATGCTTCCTCCTCGGCGGCTACGACGGCGCCTACATCGAGCGCGAGGACGTCAGCCTCGACATCTACGGTGGCAACGCCACGCGTTCTTCCGGGGAGAAGGGCGAGGTCTACATGCTCGTCGCGGAGACGGCCTACGACGTAAACTCCTGGGTTGCCGAAGTCGTGGAAGCCACGTCGGCGGTCACCCGCTACCTCAACAATTACCCGGCGCAGGAGGACCAGGACGGCTACCGCAGCTATGGGCCGTTCGACGACGAGGACGGCCGCGACCTGGCCTGGATCGTCAAAATCAAGGGCGACGCCAGCGCCACGTCCTACAAGATCCTCGTGGGCGACCGCGGCGAGGGCGAGTCCGACATGCTCGTCCTCCTCGATGGCCACGTCGAGGTGGACGGAGACATGCGCACCGGTGGGTTCCGGCTGTTCTTCGACGCCATCGAGGACCAACCGGAACTCAAGGATCTCGAGGATTCGGGCACGACCTTCTCCGGGACCATCGACGTCTCCTTCACGCGCGACGTCTCCACCGAGGAGAAGACGGTGGACATCCAATTCAACGACTTCCGTGCGGAGTACACCCTCGGCGACGCGTGGTACAGCGACGAGACCTACGCCTACCACCGCGACGCCGCCGGCAACGGCGAATTCCACCTCGCCGTCTACGGCACGTTCGACGACCAGGTGTTCGGTGGCTACCAGACCAACAAGGTGGTGCTCGACGCCAAGTGGGACGCGAGCGAAGCGGGCCGTGCCCGCGGGCAGGTGCTCGAGGTGGAGAACGAAGACAGCGCCCTGCCGGCGGGGGACCTGGTGGTCCACGAGTGCTTCGACGCCGCCGGCGACCTCACCTACCGCGGTCTGAACGACGCCTACGCCGGCGATCATCCCGAGTATCTGCTCGGCGATCCGTCCACCTGCATCTACGAGGCATCCGACCTCGACGGTTGAGCGAGCATCTTCGCGGAGCGTCGCGGTGGCGCGGACGGATTCGGGGGGATCCGTCACGCGCCGCCGCGACGCGCGCATGGGTTCATCGGCGGACCCCGCGTGGCGCCCCTCGTCGGGCCGTTCGGGCGAGTCCCCGGGGGCGGGGCTATACTGCGCGCCATGCCCACCCTCCGGCGCGTCGGTGCCCTCGTGCGCCTGCTTCTCGTACTCGGCACGCCCCTGGCCGTCGTCTGCGCCATCTTCGGTTGGGGCCTGGCCGTCGGGGCGACCCATCGCGACGACGTGCTCCACTGGGAGGAGCGTCTTCTGGGATGGACGCCCGAGCAGATCGTCGAAGAGGAGGGCGCCCACCCCGAGGCGGAGCGTCCGCCCGGGGCCAAGACCGCGCGGGAGCAGGCGCCGGCCGAACCGGCTGCGCCCACCCAAGATGCTCCCGCCGCCCCAGCCGGAACACCACCCCCGCCGCCTACTGCATCTGGCGACGACGAGGTGAACCGCGGCGCGCCACCGGAGTCTTCGGACGGCGCACGGAATCCCACGGTCCCCGCGCCGCCGCCCCCTGCCGTGACGCCGGTCGAGACGAACGATCGCGCCGCCCCCTCGCCTGCGCCGACGGCGGCGGAGGCCGCCGCTCCAGATCTCGAGGCAAAGCTGGCGCTACCCGTCGTCGTGCGGGTACGGGTGTTCGTGGACGAAACCACGCGTGCCGCCCATCCGGATTGGATCGACTACGTGCAGCGCCTCGTCGCAGCCGCCTCGAGCATCTACGGCGAGCATTTCGGCATACGCTTCGACCTGGTGGGCGTCGACCTGTGGCCGGTGCCCGCCGACGGCGCGAGTGCACGGGACCTGTTCGCCGATCTCGAAGCGCGCCCACGCGAGGCCGCCGACATCGTCGTGGGGCTGACCGACCGTCCCCTCGACGGCGGACACGGCGCCGGTCTCGGGGCGGCCCCTGCGCCCGACAGCCCGTTCAACGGTGCCGTGGCCCTGGTCTTCGCCCACCCGCGAAGCGATCCCAAGCTGCCGCACCTGCCCGTGCTGCTCCACGAGCTCGGGCACCTCTTCGGTGCCGAGGACGCAACCGACCCGCAATCGGACGCCTATCGAGCAGGATCGTGGATGGCGCCGCTGGACGCCCCGCGCCCATCGAGACCGTGGATCGATCCGATGAACCGACGGCGGATCCTCGAGCGCAAGGACCGGCCCTTCGCGCCCCGACGCCATCGAAAGGACTCCAGCCGATGACCGCACCGCGCCCCCCCACGTCCGTTCCGCCCGCACAGCGCGTGGGCACGCCAGGCGGTGGCACCCCGGCCGAAGCCCCCGCGCCCTCCGGTGCCTCCTTCTGGCGCATCCTGACCGGTTGGATCCTCGTGCCCCTGGTGGTGGCGAGCGCGATCTTCGGCACCGGGGTGCACTGCGGGGCGACGCGCCCCGACGGTTGGTACACCCAGGCCGCCCTTTGGGCCTACGCCAAGATCTTCGACTGAAGGGCTAGGGAGAGACCACACCCCTTCGGTCGGCCTAGCCAGGCCGACTCGGTGCGACGCCCACTTGCTCGAGGAACTCGAAGGTCTCTGCCCAGCACGCCCGCGCTGCCTTGGTGAGCATGAAGGCGTGGAAGGCGTGGATCTGCCCCGGATAGTAGCTCGCCCGACACGTCCCACCGAGCCGCTCGACGGCCCGCGCGAGCCTGCGCGTGTCGTCGAGCAGGGGATCGCGCGTCCCGACCGGCGCGAAGAATGGCGGCAACGGTCGCGGCGGCGGCCCCCCCTCCTCCAAGAGACAGAGGGGATCGGCGAGCGGCGCCTCGACAAGACCACCCCGACCAGGCACGCCGAGATAGGCGTCCCGCACTTCGGTCAGGCGATCGACCAGGTACGCGGGGAGATTGCGCCTGCGACGAAAGCGTTCCGGATCGCTCACCTGCAACATGCCGCACGCAGCGATGGTCGCCACGGGACGCACGCCGGTGTCCCACACACGGCGCGCGATGGTCTCGGGCCGCTCGTAGCATGCCGCCAAGGTGAGCACCGTCGCGAGGTTCGCCCCCGCCGACTCACCGGCCACCACGAGTCGCCGCGGATCCCCCCCGTAGCGCTCCGCGTGGCGCACCACCCACGCGTAGGCCGCCGCCGCATCGTCGACCGCGGCTGGATACCGGTGACGTGGCGCAAGGCGATAGTCGACCACGAAGGTCGCAAACCCCCGCCGCGCGAAGGCGATCCCCATCATCCAGTGTGAATCCTTGGACAGGATCCGAAAACCGCCGCCGTGGAGGTAGAGCACCGTCGGCACGAGGCCGCTGCGTGTCCGTGGGCGGTACACGTCGAGGGCCAGCACACACGGGCCGTCCTCGCGGTAGGGCACGTCGCGCACGACCTCGACGCCATGCCGATCCGGCCTGGCGAGGGGGTGGAGGCGACCTACGCGGGTCGCGGTACGAAAGAACCCGTCCGTAACGGCCGCTCCGGCGCGGCGGCGGACGGTGGCACCGAGCCGCCGAAGCCGCGGCCTTGGCCCATCCTGTGTCCACGGAAGCGACGTCCCCTCGCGCGCCATCAGGCCCCCGATGTGCGCCGCCGCGGCCGGCGTCGCTCGAATCCGTCCTCCCGGCGGACGGCGATGTTCGCCAATCGGTCCGCTTCCTCGTTGCCGTGGTGCCCGGCGTGGCCGCGGATCTTGAGCAACTCCAGGTCCGAGAACGTCCCGGCGAGTTCCTGGATCCGGCGGATCAGATCAAGATGGGTCTTGGCCTTCCACCCCTGCACCAGCACGCCGAGACTCCAGGCGCTGTCGGTGTAGAGATGGACGGGCCGGGAGCGGTCGGCCTCGGGGACCCGTTCGAGCGCCCGGAGGATTGCCGATAGCTCCGCGAAGTTGTTCGTCGTCTCGCCGAGGTACTCCGCGTACTCGACGATCTCGTCCGGGTACTCGGCGTAGACCCCGATCCCGGCCGGGCCCGGATTGCCCAGGCACGCCCCATCGCTGTAGATGACGATCGTCTCGTCGTCGGCCGGTTTCGACGGCGTCGTCTTGGGCGCCGCCCGGGCGCTCGGGGCGGCACCGCCCATGGCCTCGTCGTCGACGATCTCCCCGTCCACGTCCTCGAGGTTCTCCACGCTGCCACGGTAGGACTTGCGGGCTCCGAGGCGGTAGCGCAGCTCGACCCGCCCGCCCCTCACCATGGGCTTGCCGTCGGGCATGACGCGCACGTAGACCTCGTCTCCTTTGAACAGATAACGCTTCCAGGGCATGGAACCGGAAGCCTACGAGCCATCCACCCGCCCGGAAAGTCGCCCGGCCGAATCCGGCCGGCCCGCCGGTTTTCGCGGCCAATCGCAGCGGCGCCCCCATTGTCCCTAGAAGCCCGAACCGCATCATGCGCTGCTTGCGTACCTCCGGGGGCTCGTCTATAAGCGGCCGGTCATGAAGCGAATGCGTTCCACTCCCGTCGCCCTTACCGCGCTCCTCGGCCTTGCGGCATGCAAGGGCGGCAGCGCACCCGATCCGATCAAGCTCGTGCCCGACGCCGCCAAGGTGATGGGTGCCGTCGACGTCAAGGGACTTCGCGCGTCGAAGCTCTACACCGACAACAAGGACAAGATCGAGACGGGTGAATACAAGGAATTCGAAGAGGCCGCCAAGGCCTGCAACGTCGATCCGAACGGCTTCGAACGGGCGGTGTTCGGCGCCGACCCTGCCTCCGAGCAGTTCGTGATCACGGTCGTCGCCAAGGGCATCGGCAAGGTCGAGAACATCCAGTGCATGGCCGACAAGGCCAAGGAGAAGGGTGGCGAGGACGACATGAAGGTCGTCGACAAGGACGGTGCCAAGATCCTCGAGTTCGACGGCGGCAAGGGCATCGGATATCCGGTGGGCAACGACATGCTGGTCGTGACGAGCAGCGGTTGGGCCGCGGCCGTCAAGGAACTCATCGACGGCAAGGGCAAGGCCGCCGTGGACGGATCCCTCAAGGACATCGTCGCCAAGGCTCCCAAGGACAAGCACATCTGGTTCGCCGGCGTGGTCACCTCGGATCTGGCTCCGGCGGTCGCCGGCTCGCCCCTCGAGCCGGTCAAGTCCGTCTACGGCGGGATCGACCTGTCGAAGGGCCTTGCCGCGACGGCGGGAGGTCTGACCGACGCCCCCGAGAAGGCGGCAGAGATCCAGAAGAAGCTCCAGGAGCAATTCGACCAGTTCAAGCCCATGCTTGCGCCCATGGGCGTCCCCGAAGCAGTCGTCAACAGCATCAAGATCGAGGCCGCCGACAAGGAGATCAAGGTTTCGATTGCCATCAGCGACGAGGACCTCAAGACCCTTCAGGAGAAGGTGGCAAAGATGATGGGTGGCGCCATGGGCGGCCGCCCGCCGGGGCCCCCGAGCCAACCC
>RFGU01000250.1 GCA_003696955.1 Deltaproteobacteria bacterium
ACGACGGGGCCGGACACCACGACGGGCGGCGGCGAGGTGGTCGCCGACATGGTCGTGGCCACCGGGGAACGCTCGTGCGCCCTCGGGACGACCGCGGCGGATACCAGCGTCGTGCGTTGTTTCGGGCGCGGCGACCGGGGGGGCCTCGGTACGGCGGCCACACAGGACGTCGGCGACGACGAGCTGCCGTCCTCGAGCGTGGACGTGGACGTCGGCGCAGGGGTCGTTGGCGTTTCGAGCGGTGCGGTCGCCCGGCACACCTGCGCCGTGCGGGACGATGCCGCCCTCGTCTGTTGGGGCGCCAACGATCGGGGCCAGCTCGGCTACGGCCACACCCAGGACGTGGGCGACGACGAGGTGCCGGCGCAGGCCGGAACGGTCGACGTGGGCGACGAGGTCTGGCTCGCGGCCGCCGGCGGGGCCCACACCTGCGTGCTCGGAAACGCCGGCGTGCACTGCTTCGGTGCCGGGGATCGGGGTCAGCTCGGGTATGCCGCCACCGCGGACGTCGGCGACGACGAAGCGCCCTCGACGGCCGGGACCGTCGCGTTGCCGGAAGGCATCTTCCAGCTCGCCGCGGGCGAGCAGCATTCCTGCGCGGCGACTTTCGAAGGGGACGTCTACTGCTGGGGGGCGAACGACCGGGGCCAGCTCGGGTACGGTCACACCGAGGACGTGGGCGACGACGAGACGCCCATGGTGGCCGGAAACGTCGCCGTGCCGATGCTGGCCCCGCCCGACTTGACGTTTCAGTCCCTCGTGGTCGGCGCCCGTCACACGTGCGCCCTTTCGTTCGCGCAGGAGGTGTACTGCTGGGGGGCGAACGACCGGGGTCAGCTCGGGTACGGTCACACCGAGGACGTGGGCGACGACGAGACGCCCATGGCGGCCGGGCCCGTGCCGCTGTCGGGGGTCGCCTTCGGCCTCGTCGCCGGCGGAGACTTCACGTGCGCCTACGTCTTCGACGAGCAGACCCAGGCCGAGGGATTGCAGTGCTGGGGCGCGAACGACCGCGGGCAGCTCGGGTATGGCCACACCGAGGACGTGGGCGACGACGAGACGCCGGCGGAGGCGGGCCTCGTACCCTTGCTCGGCGGTGCACCCGCCCTGATGTACGGCGGCAAGGCCCACGTGTGCGTGGTCTCGGGCGTGGGGGAGGTGCCGCCCTTCTGCTGGGGGGCGAACGACCGGGGCCAACTCGGCGTGGGCGACGTCATGGACCGCGGCGGCACGCCCGACACGACACCGACGGATCCCGCCAACGTGGCCTTCCCCAAGGTGTGGTAGGGCGGCCGGTGGCGGTGGCTCCCCGGTTCGGCTCCGGATCCGAGCCGGGGGCCCGTCGGGCCGGGCAGGGGGGAGCGCACGGTTGCCGAGCATCGGCGCACGGGAGGAGGAGCTCGGGTCCAGCGCACGGTGTCGCCGACGCGCAGGTCACGCTACCATGGCGGCAGTGTCGCGGCGTCCCCTGGCAGCGTTTTCGTTCGACCCGGATCACGGTCGGCTGGGCGTTCGGGGCGGCGCCGAGGTGGACCTTACGGTGCGGGAGGTCGAGTTGCTCGTCTATCTCGATCGACACCATCCGCGCCCCGTGCCCGAAGACGAACTGCTGCGCAACGTGTGGGGCTACGCGCCCCGGGTGCGAAGCCGGGCCGTGCACGCGGCCGTGGTCCGTCTGCGTCGCAAGCTCGCGCCCCTCGGTATCGAGATCGTGCGGCATCGGGGGCGCGGGCTCGAGTTGTCCGTTTCACCGGAGGCGACCGCGCACGCGCCGGACGCGACGGGGGCCGGCCATGCGGTGGCCGCCGGCGCCGGGGGACCCGAAGCCGAACGGGGCGTCGCGGCCGAGCTTCGTGCATGGCTCGACGGCTTTGCGGGCGGTGAGGGCACGAAGGCGGAACGCCGCGCCCCCGGACGTCTCGTGGCCTTTCGTACGTGGATGGCCGATGTGCTCGCGACCGAGGCGCGCCGCGGACTTGCGGCCGCCTCGGTGCTCGGGACGCACGTACCGCGCTTCGTCGTCGATGTAGCCGCGCGTGCGGCCGGGATCGATCCCGCCGTGGTCGATGCCCTCGCACGGGACGGATGGTTCGACATCCGCGGCGAGGGCGACGATGCGCTGTGGGGCGTGCACCCGCGGGTGCGAGAAGCCCTCGCGCCCGTCGATCCGGATCTCGTGCGGGCGGTCGCCGAGGCCTGCGTCGAGCTGCTCGCGCCGCGGCTCTACGTGCTCGGCGACGACGGCCTCACCGAGCGGCTCGTGCCGGCCATGCGCCCCCATCTGCTCATGCTGTGCACGCCGGACGCATCCGACGCGGTGCTCGACGTGCTCGCGGCCGTCCTCGATCCGGCGGCGTGGCCGCCCGCCGTGGCCGAGTCCGTCGCGGATCGGCCGACCCTTGCCGGGGTCCTCGCGCGTCACGCCCTCGGCAGGCCCCCCCAGATCGCCGGTACGCCCGGCTCGGTGCCGTACTTCGCGTCGCTCGTGTATCGCGGTCTGCACGCCTCCGAGGAAGGCCGCTTCGTCAACGCCCGCCGCGACTTCGAACACCTCCTCCACGTGGCGAACGCCGTGGGCCACCGCTACTTCCAGCGGCTCGCCCACAGCCATCTCGCCCGCCTCGAGCGCGAGTGCGGCGACGCGGCGGCGGCCATGGCCCATCATGCCGCGGCCGAGGAGATCGCGCGGTCGGCCGGCGACACCATGACCGTGGCGCAGGAGGCCCTGTCCCGTGCGGCCACATGGTTCGAACTCGGACGGGTGGACGAGACCCTCGGAGACGTGGTGGGGGGCGTTCGAGATCCGCGGCTGTGGGCCACGAGCGCGGCGGCGGGACTCGTGCACATCGCGGCCGCCGACCCCCAGCGGGGCAAGCTCGTGGCCGACGTGGTCGCGGCCCGGATCCCCGTCCTCGCGAAGGTCCTCGAGCCCGCCGAGCGGGCGACCTTGGCCCGCGGCCTCGCGCGGGAGGTGCGGGCGTGCGCGGCGATCTGCGAGCGTCGCTGCCGGGAGGCCGCGCGGTTGTTCCTCGGTGCGGCCGAGGTCCTCGAACCGCTCCGACCGGACCACGCGCAGGCCCTTGCGAGCCTGGCCCGCGTCGTGGGCGGCGAGACCCTCGGAGGTCCGGAGCGCCATCGCCTCTCGGCGTACCTCGCCAAGGACCCGCCCCTTGCGCGGGTGGTGGCCGCCCACCGCGTCCTCTCGCCGTCGGCCGCTGCCGTGGCGGCGGGCACGGCGGATCAGACCAGCAGGTCCACGAGTTCCGGGTAGTAGCGCCGGGCGGTCTCGGCCGGGACGATGCCGAGTTCGCGGATCCGTCGCAGGAGCCGCGCGGCCTGCCAGTCGTCGAGGCTGTCGTAGAAGGACCGCTCCTCCTCGAGGGTCTCGGCGTCGAAGGAGATCTCCAGTCCGGCGGTGGCGATGGCGCGGCCGAGCCATGCGAGGGGCGAAAGCTCGGCGGGCGAGACCTCCGGATCCCCATCGGCCATGGAATCGACCGCCGTCACCGCACCGCTCGCGTCCTCGACGACGTCCACGGAGATCTCGTCGATGCGCCAGAACGACGGTCCCTGTGCCGTGTATCCCGCTTCGTGCAGGGGATCGCCCTCCTGCGTGGGCGAAAGCGGCGCGACGGAGAAGTTGATGGCGCCCCCCTCGTCGTCGCTCGAGGGCTTGTCCTCCGGGCCACCCTCCCACCATTCGAGGTAGGCGCGCAGGTAGCCTGCGGCGCGGGCGAACTCGAGGATCTCGCTCGGCACCTTGGCGTAGGTGGGTTCCTTCGCCACCAGATCGGCGACGGACAGCCCGTCGGGCCAGGGTTCCCAGCCGTCCCGTCCGTTGGTGGAGATGCCGTCGGCACGTTCGAGGCCATCGACGAGGGTGCGGAAGTCTCGTCCGAGGATCGTGGGGTCCATGGTGCGCTCCTTGGGATTTCGGTGGTGTGCGTGGGTAGGGTCTTGGACGGGCACCCCATCGGTGCTCCGTACGCGCCACCCTAGCCGCACCGCGTGGAACGGCGATGGAACCGGTGGGGAACGAGTTGCGACCGCCTCGTCGATCGAACCCCTAGGGGTCGACGAAGCGCACCGCATCCGAGGCGATCCACGCGTGTTCGAGGGGGGCGCACGCGTCCTGCGTGTAGGGGTCGCCTTCGCTCAGGCCGTCGACGGCGACGATCCTCGTCCACGGATCGCCCGCGCGCCAGAGGGCGACGAAGGGGGACGAGGTGCCCACCCGTGCCCACGGGCCCTTGCCGGGGGCGGCGTAGACCGGCGTGCCGGGCGGGGCGACGGCAGGGCCCATGCGGATCTTCGGGCCTCGGATCGTGCCGCGGCCGCACGCGGGAGCACCGGCGTAGTCCCGGGCACCTCCGTGCAGGATCGCTGGCCCCGGCCGCACGTCGCGACGGCGCACCCAACCGTGCAGGACCGAGCCGTCGGGACCTTCGTAGCGCACGCGGACGAAGTCGCCGCGGCCCTCCGTGCCCCACAGGCTCACCTCGTCGCGGAAGCGCACGGCAAGACGCCGGGCGGAACCGGGGCTCGCGTAGAAGACGAGCCGCCGCGAGACGGGTGCCCAGGTCGTGCCGTCGAAGTCCGCCTCCGGGGACGATTCCTCCGACTCGAGCGGAAGATGCCGACCGAGCCCAACGGCGCCGCACGGCAGCGCGAGCCCGCGGATCTCGACCTCGCCCCACCCGAGGAACAGGTCGGCGCGCAGGCCGGCATCGTCCTGCCACACGTCGCCGATGTCCGCGTCCCGCGAAAGGCTCACCATGCCGAAGCCGGCGGTCGTCCGCCGTTCGATGCGGTAGGGAGGCCGTCGTGCCGTCCCGTCGAAGGTCAGGAGGCCGGACACGGACACGGGGTGGTCCGCCGACCGCCGCGCGGGAGGCGTGGCTTCGACGGCCATGCCGCGCACCGACAGGGTGAACGGGGCTGCATCCGGCGGCCGGACGGTCACGGCATCGAGATCGACGCGATCGCCGCGCACGCGACATGCCGAAGGCCGGGCCCGGTCGGCGGCGTGGGAAGGGGGGGCATAGGCGCAGGCGCCGGTTGCGGCGACCACGGCGATCCACGCCAGCAGGCGGCGGAGCCTTGGACGGTTCCTCGCGGAAAGAAACATGGCGGCGACGCGTGGGACGCCCACGCAGGTTACCGACGCGCCGATGCCACGAAGGTTCCGCTGCCGCGGGATCGCGGGCGGGCGCGGACGGATCGCGGGCGATCCGAAGGCCCCTCGGCGTCGCGGGCAAGCCGCGCCCGTGCCCTGCGACGCGCCGGAAGTCTCGCCCGGCACACGGGCGACGTCCGGCGGCAGGTGCCCCGCACCGTGGCGCTATCCTGCCGCGGCGTGTTCCTCGACTGGCTCACGGAGCGCCGCCGGCGGCGGCTGCTCGCCGAACCGTTCCCCGCCGAGTGGGAGGCGGCGATCCGCCGCAACATGGGCGCCTACGCCCTGCTCGACGAGGACGAGCGCAAGCACCTGCGGGATCTGGTGCAGGTCTTCGCCGCCGAGAAGCACTGGGAGGGGGCAGGGGGCCTCGAGATGACCGACGAGATCCGTGCGACGATCTCGGCCCAGGCGTGCCTGCTCGTCCTGGGGCTTTCCCACGATCTCTATCGCAACGTGGAGAGCATCGTGGTCTACCCGTCCACGGTCGTGGCGCCGCCGCCCACGCCGGGGATCTTCGAGGTCGTCACCTCGCCCGTGGCCTCGCCGCTGCCCTTGCTCGGCCAGGCGTTCACCCGCGGTCCCGTGATCCTGGTGTGGGACGCCGTGCGCCGGGGCGGGCGGCATCCCCACAGCGGCCACAACGTCGTATATCACGAGTTCGCCCACAAGCTCGACATGCTCGACGGCGCGGCGGACGGGGTGCCGCCCCTGGCCGACGAGGCGACGTACCGTCGCTGGGTGGAGGTCTGTACCGAGGCGTACGAAGACCTGCGCCGCAGGCAGCAGCGCGGCCAGTCGACCCTGCTCGATCCCTACGCCCTCGAAAGCCCGGCCGAGTTCTTCGCGGTGGCGACCGAGGTCTTCTTCGAGCGGCCGCTGCGCCTCGAACGGGAGCGTTCCGATCTCTACGGCGTGCTGCGCGACTTCTACCGGCAGGATCCGGCGGCCCGGGAGCGCCGCCTGCGGGGAAGGTAGGGGGCGCAGCGCAGGCCGGCGTCCGGTCGCTCAGCACTCGACGATGTTCACGGCGAGTCCGCCGCGGGCGGTCTCCTTGTACTTGGTCTTCATGTCGGCGCCCGTCTGCCGCATGGTGGCGATGACCCGGTCGAGGGAGACCTTGTGGGCCCCGTCCCCGCGCAGGGCGATCCGCGCCGCGTTGATCGCCTTGACGGCGCCCATGGCGTTGCGCTCAATGCACGGCACCTGGACCAGGCCGCCCACGGGGTCGCAGGTCAGCCCCAGGTTGTGCTCCATGCCGATCTCCGCGGCGTTCTCCACCTGCGCCGGCGTTCCGCCGAGCACCTCCGCCAAGGCGCCCGCCGCCATGGAGCAGGCGACGCCCACCTCGCCCTGGCAGCCCACCTCGGCCCCGGAGATCGATGCGTTGATCTTGTAGAGGATCCCGATGGCGCCGGCCGTCAGCAGGAACCGCACGACGCCGTCCTCGTCGGCACCCGGGCAGAACCGCTCGTAGTAGTGGAGGACCGCCGGGATGATCCCGGCCGCACCGTTGGTGGGCGCCGTGACCACGCGGCCGCCCGCGGCGTTCTCCTCGCCGACGGCCAGGGCATAGAGGTTGACCCAGTCCATGGCGTAGAGCGGGTCGCCGCGGTCGCCGGCCCGCAGCCGCCGATGGAACGCCGGTGCCCGTCGACGCACCTTCAGTCCCCCGGGGAGGACGCCCTCGCGCGTGCACCCGCGGGTGACGCAATCCTTCATCACGCCCCAGATCTCGAGCAGACGCCTGCGCACCTCGTCGGCGGGGCGCCATGCGGTCTCGTTCTCGAGCATGAGCGTCGAGATCCGCAGGCCCCGCTCGTCGCAAAGGCGCAGCAGCTCGGCGGCGGTGGAGAAGGGGTGGGGGATCGCCGTCTCGTCCGTGACCAGGGGATCCTCGGCCTCGGCGTCACCGTCCACCACGAAGCCGCCGCCCACCGAATAGTACGTGCGTTCGAGCACGGTCGCGCCGTCGGCGTCCTGCGCCCGGAACACCATGCCGTTGGGGTGGGCCGGCAGGGTCTTGTGCCGGTGGAAGACGAGGTCGCGGGCGGGGTCGAAGGGGATCGGCGTCCGCCCGAGCAGGGGGAGGCTGCGGGCCGAGGCGATCTCCTCGATCAGAGCGGGCACCGCGTCCGTGTCCACCGACTCGGGCGCCTCGCCGCAAAGGCCCAGGATCACGGCCCGGTCGGTGCCGTGCCCCCTGCCCGTGTGGCCGAGGGAGCCGAAGAGTTCCGCGACGATCCGCGCCGGCCGGTGGCCGCCGTCGGAAAGGCGCTCGGCGAACCGACGGGCGGCGCGCATGGGCCCGACGGTGTGGGAACTCGACGGGCCGATGCCCACGGTGAACATGTCGAAGACGCTGAGCGCCACGGGGCGGGAGGATAGCGTCGCTTCGCCGCGGGGGCGCCGGGCCGGCGTTGCCCAGCCTTCGCTTCGCGTGGGCGTGGTGCCGGGCGTCCGCTCAGCCGCCCGTGCTCGTGCCCGTGCTCGTGCCATCGCCCGAACCGCCCGTGCCGCCCGTGGTGGGGCCGGTGCTGCAGGAGGGCAGCTCGAGCACTCCGTACGCGGGCCCGCAGCAACACGGCGGGCGATCGGGCCCGGGCACGCACACCTCCCAGCCAGGCGGGATGTTGGCCGACATGAACGAGAGCGCCGTGATCTCACCGGTCTGTGGGTTCCAATACACCTCGGGGGACCCCGCGCCACCGTTGATCCGCGGGAAGCACCAGCCGTAGCCCGGCTTCTCGATGGTGGTGCACTCGGGGCCGCCGTCCCAATACGCCAGCTGCGGCATCGGATCGAATTCGCAGAGGTCGCCGAGTTCCGCGCACGACTCGGCGTCGAAGCGGGTCATGCACGCCGCACTCCCGTCGGTCTCGCCCCCCGACCCGCTCGAGCCACTCGCCATCCCCCCGGTACCCTCGCCCGTGGACCTGGCGGCGCAGGCCGCACCGGCGGCCGCCGCAAGCACCGCAACGAGCGTCGACGAACGAGTCCTGGATCGCATCATGCCGGTCCCTGCCGCCTCGGAAAGGTGGTGATCGACTCGGGCTTCGAAATTACCACGACGGCCGCGGACCGCGAACCCGGCCGGAGGCGACGCCGGTTCGGAACCGGACCCGTCACTTCGCAGCCTCGCGCTCCGCCAACCATGCCTCCACCTCGGCAAGTTCCTTCTCGTTGCCCTTGCCGGCCTTGCGGTAGGCGTCGCGGGCCTTGCGGGCGAGGTCGAGGGCGCGGGGCCTGTCCCGCCCCGCGGCCCAGAGCGCCTGGGCCAGCGTAAAGCGCGCCTCGGCCAGAAGCTCCGGGGGCGCCTTGCCGCCGTCGCGCAGGGCGACGGCCCGCTCCGCGCGGGGCACCGCATCCTTCGGCCGGCCCTCGGCCAGGTCCACCTCGGCGAGGCCGGCCAAGGGGTACGCCAGCCGAGGATGCTCCGGGCCCAGCGACTTCTCACGTATCGACAGCGCTCGCTCGTACAGTTCCCGGGCCTTCGCGTAGTTGCCCTGAGCGCTGTGCACCCCGGCGAGGTTGTTGAGGTTCATCGCCACGCGCGGATGCTCCGGGCCCAGCGACTTCTCCCATATCGACAGCGCTCGCTCGTACAGCTCGCGAGCCTTCGCGTACTCGCCTTGGGCATGGTGCACGATGGCGAGGTTGTTGAGGCTCGCCGCCACTGCGGGATGCTCCGGGCCCAGCGACTTCTCCTTTATCGACAGCGCGCGCTCGTGCAGTTCGCGGGCCTTTGCGTAGTCGCCTTGGGCCCGGTGCACGGCGGCGAGGTTGTTGAGGCTCGTGGCCACGTCCGGATGCTCCGGGCCCAGCGACTTCTCCAGTATCGACAGCGCCCGCTCGTACAGTTCACGGGCCTTCGCGTACTCGCCTTGGGTCTGGTGCACGGCGGCGAGGATGTTCAGATAATTGGCTGTCCGCACGCCCGCCGCGTCCCCGATGCGCGAAAGGTGCACGTCTGCGATTCGCGACCACCGCAGACCGTCCTCGGGCCGAGCACGACGGTCTCCCACCAGGAAG
>RFGU01000251.1 GCA_003696955.1 Deltaproteobacteria bacterium
GACGGGGTGGTCCAAGCGGCCGCCGGGGAGGCGTGCGACGACGGCAAGGACGGCGACGCCACGGACGAGTGCCTCGACAATTGCCTCGAGCCCTCCTGTGGCGACGGCATCGTGAACACCCCCTACGACGGCGGCAGCCCGTCGGGCCCCCTCGACGAATGCGACGACGGGAACGCCAACGACAACGACGACTGCAAGAACGACTGCACCGTGAACGTCTGCGGGGACGGCGTGGTCCACGAAGGTGTCGAGGAGTGCGACGACGGCAACGACATCGACCTCGATCCGTGCCTATCCGACTGTACGCAAAATCCCTGCGGCAACGGCATGCTCGACGCGGGCGAGGACTGTGACGACGGCAACTACGTCGACGACGACGGCTGCCCGGCCAACTGCCGGATCGAATGCGGCGACGGCCTTACGAGCCAAGGCGAGCAGTGCGACGACGGCAACACACAGAACAACGACGGCTGCAACGCCCAGTGCGTGACGGAGCCGTTCTGTTATCCGTTGCCCGGCGAGTGCCCGAGTGCGAGCCAGTGGTGCAAGATTTCGCCGTGCACGAGTTCGTCGCAGACCGATGCGATCACGGCATGCAACGTGTGCTGGGGTGCGGACGTCTGCACCGGGTCGGGCGTCGAGGCCTGCAACGATACGTTCGAAGCGGGAAACCCCAACGCCACGTGCATGATTGCGTTCGTCTGGAGCGGCGGCATCTGTAGCCCCGGTAACACGTACGTAAACCACGCTTCGTGCGGCACCCCGGACGACACGGTCCCTGACTGGTGCAACTGACGCCGGTCGTCTCGATTCCGACCGAAACCAGCGACGCGTGTAGCGCACCGAACCGCCGCGCCCACCGCCGAGACCGTGGTGCCGCGTGCGGATGCGCACGACGCTCCCCTTGGACTTTGGACGTCGACTCGTATTTCATCCGGGACCATGGGGGATCTTTCCATGCGCAGTATCTTCGTTCCGGCCCTCGCCGGCCTGATCGCCACGGGCGCATGCGGCGACGACCGCGCCGAGTCCGGCTCCGCGTCGGGGACGACGGCCACGACCTCGCCGACGACGGCCACGGGCACCACGACGGCCACCGGCACGGACGGCAGCGGTAGCGGCACCGCCACGGGCAGCACGGGTTCGTCCACCAGCGGGCCCATCTTCGACGTGGGACAGAACGCCGACATCGGCGGCCCGGCGCCGACGTGCAAGGTGGTCGACGACATGGACGCCGTCGGCGACTGCGGCAAGGAGGCCCCGCCGGACAGCTTCGACCCGGACGTGCAGTGGACCTACGGGGCCTCGACGGCGATCATCGCAACGCCCCTGGTCGCCAACCTGACCGACGACAACGACGACGGCGAGATCGACCTGTGCGACGTCCCCGACATCGTCGTCGTCACCGACGGGATCGTGGGCAGCCTCATCGTCCTCGACGGCGCGACCGGGCAGGAGCACTTCAAGGTCGATGGTCTCTTCTCGAGCTTCATCACGCCGGCCATCGGGGACATCGACAAGGACGGGATCCCGGAGATCGTCGCCGCGACCCCGTCCCCCCATCGGCTCGTCGCCCTCGAACACGACGGCAGCATGAAGTGGATGGGCGCCGGCACGTGGCAGACGGCGCAAGGCGGCGCCATCGCCATCGCCGACATGGACAACGACGGCTTCCCGGAGATCATCGCCGACGGCCTCGTCTCCAACAACGTGGGCGGCATCGTCTTCCAGGCGCCGGAACAGACGGGCTGGCTCGTCGCCCAGAAGAACACCGCGCCGGTCGCGGCCGACCTCGACGGGGACAACGATCTCGAACTCGTCCTCGGTCAGTCCGCCTACCAGCACGACGGCACGCAGATCTGGTACCGCCCCGAGGTGGAGCCCGGCTATCCCCAGATCGCGGATCTCGACGGGGACGGCGAGCCCGAGGTGCTCATCAACAACCAGTCGGGCATCACCATGCTCGAGCACGACGGCACGGTGCGCTTCAAGGATCTGCGCCCAACGGGCGACCCCAAGGGCATCGGCGCATGGTTTCGGCCCTCCACGGTCCACGACTTCGACGACGACGGCGTCTCGGAGTTCGCCGTCAGTTCGGCCGCCCACTACGCGGTCTACGAGCCGCTGCCCGCCCCCACCCCCAAGTGGACGGCCACGGTGGCCGACGAGAGCGGCTGGGCCGCGGGCACCGCCTTCGACTTCCTCGGTGACGGCGAGGCCGAGGCGATGTACGCCGACGAGGAGTTCTTCTTCATCTTCGACGGTACGGGCACGCCCGTCCTCCAGGTGCCCCGCTCCTCGAAGACCCTCATCGAGTATCCGGTGGTCGCCGACGTGGACAACGACGGTTCGTCGGAGGTCGTGGTCGTCTCGTCCCTCGGCTGGGACGACACCCAGACGTCACCGGGTGTCCAGGTGATCCGCGACGCCCAGGATCGCTGGATCCAGGCCCGGCGCATCTGGAACCAGCACACCTACCACGTCACGAACGTGCGCGAGGACGGCACGATCCCGCAGTTCGAAAAGCCCCACTGGAAGCTGCTCAACACCTTCCGTACCAACGCCCAGATCGAGGACGGTTCGGTCTGCAAGCCGCCGCCGGCCGGCTGAGCGCAAGCGGACTGCGGGCGCCGCCGCGGGTGGCCGAAACGCACGCCTCCCGCGCCGGCCCGACACGATGGGCGCCCACGCGTGTCGCCATCGAACCGAGCCCAACGGCCCGCCCGGTGCGCAGCACCCCCTGCCTGCCTCCATCCGCGCCGGACGCTCGAGACAAGGGCGCGGGCGGTCCACCGCCCCGACGACGTGGCGGAGATGCCCGCCGCCGGGACGGAGTCCTCCCCGGCCCGGTCCATGCCCCCCACCACGGACACCGGCGCGCAACGCTGCCGTCGCATCCCGCGCATTCTTCGCAGATTCGGCCCCGGCCGCCGTTTCCCCACCGGACCGACGCCCTTGCGACGGCAGGACCCGTGGGGCAGGCTTGCCGCCCCATGAGCGACGAGGACCGTAAAGACGACGCATCCGCTGCCGAACCCGCCGACGAGGAGATGGTGGCCGACGCCAACCTGGCCGAGGGCGAACTCGACCTCGAAGGTGCGAGCGAGGAGGACGCCAAGGCCATGAAGGAGGCCGCCGCCCAGGTGGAACTCGTGGTGCTCCCGGTCGCCTGCATCAACGAAGGCAAGGGCGCGCCCCTCGGCATGGGGATCCAACGATGGTGGGCCCAGGAACTCGCGGCCCGCGGCGGCAAGGCTGCGGCCCCCGTCTTCACGGCCATGGCCGACCAGGGCGAGCGCAAGGTCCCTGCCCTGATGGTCTTCCGCGAGCCGTGGTCCGACGAACGTGCTCATGAGGGCATCACGCGTTTTCCGAACGCCAAGTACGGGCTGGCCGTGGACCTTCACGTGGAGAGCGATCGCGTCGAGTACAAGGCCCGACTCGTGGAGGTCCGGGAGGACGGGATCGAGACCCTGCGAACCTATCCCTTCGACGGCAAGGCCGAAGACCTCCCCGCCGCCCTCTTCGACACGCTTTCCAAGCTCGCCGAACGGTTCGGCGTGGAACTCGGCGTCGAGGACTGGAAGGCGTCGTTCGGCACCGAAAATCCCCAGGCCGTCGTCTCCTTCCTGGTGGGGCTCGGCAACCTGAGCGCGCTCCAAGGAAGGTGCGTCCCCACGACGGCCGATCAGCTCCTTTCGCCCCTCGTGGACGCAATCAACCGGGATGCCGCCATGCAGCCCGCCATGGACGCTCTCCACGCCATGGTGGACATCCTGGTGCAGTCGGCGCCGGACCAGTCGGCGATTCCGCTCTCCCTGCAGGCGCTCAACGTCGCGGCGCAGCGTCGCAAGAACGACCCGGGCGCCTACCACCACCTGGCCCTGCTCTTTCGGCGCCTCGGCGACCTCAGTTCCGCGGTCCAGGCCTACAACCAGGCCTTCAACCTCGCCCCCACCCACCCGGCCATCGCCGCCCAATTCATCGACACCCTGCGCACCGCCGGCGACAAGGACAACGCCCTCAAGGTGGCGCAGTTCGCCGTGGAACAGGGCAACGAGGACCCCACGGTCATGGCCCTGCTCGGCAACCTCATGATCGAGCACGACCAGTTCGACGAGGCCGAGCCGTTCCTTCGGCGGGCCGTCGAGGAGGGCAAGGTGCCCATGGCCTACGGGGACCTCGCCAACGTCCTGTGGGATCGGTCGTCGGGCAACTCGGACCAGGATCGCGAGGACCGCGAGGAGGCCATGAACCTCCTGCGCACGGCCGTGCGTGAAGGGCACCTGGCGACCACGACCATGGACATGCTGCTCGACCTGTACGAAGAAGACGGGATCGAGGAGGCCATGGCGCTCATCCTCGAGGCCGCCGAGAAATACCCCAACAGCGCCACGGTCCAACGCTACGCCGCCACCTTGTACCTCGAGGGCGACGCCCCCGAGAAGGCGCGCCCCTTCCTCGAGAAGATGCTGTCGGCCGAGCGCAGGACCTTGGACGACGACGCCTTCGCGCGGCGCGGCCTCTTGCAGCTCGACGTGGAGGACTTCGAGGATCGCTACGACCAGGCCATCGAGGACGTGCGATCGGGCGATGCGGCCGCACAGGAGCGTGCGGCCAAGTTCCTGCGGGAGATCATCGCCAAGGACGACAAGTTCTGGCAGCCCCACCTGATGCTCGCCCTCGCCGTGCGCGGCACCGAAGGCGACGACGCCGCCCTCGCCCACCTGATGGACGCGGTGCGCCTGCGCCCCAACGATGCCGAGATCCGCAACCTCATCGCGGCGATCCTGCGCAAGCAGGGGCGTGCGAAGGAGGCCGTCGATCACCTGCGGGCCGTGGTGGCCCTCAAGCCGCGGGAGGTCGAGCCCGTCGTGAACCTGGCCGCGTGCATGCGTGACGCCAACATGTTCGAGGAGGCCCGCCAGGTGTGCCAGGCGGCCCTGCAGATGATGCCCAATCATCCGGACTTTACGCGGATCCTCCAGTCCCTGCCGCCACCCAAGCAGCAGGCGTAGGCCGCGGCGCGACACCGGGCGCGCCGTCGCGTCCCCGCCGAAGGGTTCGGGCCGCGGCGCAGTGCCGGACGGCCCGCGGAGCCGGGCCGGTCAGCCGAGCGCCGCGAGGGCGGCTTCGATCCGCGGCAACGCGGCCTCGATGTCGTCGAGCCCGACCGCGCCCACCGACAGCCGGAACCATCCGGAGTCCTCGGCCACGCCGAACGCCTGGAACGGCACGATCCCGACGTCGGCGGCCTCGAGCAGGTAGGCGCGAACGTCCTCGTTGGTGGAGAGGATGGTGCCGTCGGGCGCCCTGCGGCCGAACGGGGCGATCCGCACGCTCAAGTAGATGGCGCCCATGGGCGCGAGGCTCTCGACCGGCAGCCCCTTGGCCTTCATGGCCGAAAACCCCTCGTGGAGCGCGGCAAGGCGCCGTTCCACCTGGGGCCGAAACTCGGCGAGGTGCGCATCGATGGCCCCCTGATCCCGCAGCAGGGCCACCGACGCCCGCTGCTCGGGACGCGGTGCCCATGCGCCCACGTGGCCGAGGATCGCCGTCATGCGCCCGACGACGTCCGTCGGCCCCACGGCCCATCCGACACGCAGGCCCGTCGCCGCGAACGCCTTGCTGATCCCGTCGACGAAGATCGTGTAGGCGGCGACCTCCGGCACGAGTTCCACGGGCGTCACGTGCCGCGCGCCCGCGAAGGTCAGCATCCAGTAGATCTGATCGTAGAGCAGGTAGACCGGCCGCTCGCCACGTCCGGCGCGGCGCCGATTCTCGGCGACGATGGCCTCGGCGATACCACCGAGGGCCTCCTCGGAGATCGTGGTCCCCGAGGGATTGAGTGGCGAGTTGATGCATACCAGGCGGGCCCGCTCGAGATGGGCGAGCAGGGCGTCCTTGGTGGGCAGAAAGTGCATCTGCGACGAGCAGGACACCTCCACCGGCTCAGCCCCCACCATGTGGCAGTAGTGGTTGTTGTTCCACGACGGCGTCGGATAGACGACCACGTCGCCCGGGTCCACGACGGCCCGATACGTTCCGTAGATGCACGGGCGGGCGCCGCCGGCGACGAGGACCGACTCGACCGGATACCGCACGCCGAAGCTGCGGGCGTAGAGGTCCGCGACGGCCTCGCGCAGTTCCGGCAGCCCGTTGGAAGGGGGATAGTTGGTCTCCCCGGCCGCGACCGCGTCGGCGAGCCTTTCCTCGAGCACCTTCGGAATCCGAAACTGCGCGGGCGAGAAGTCTCCCACGGTGAAGTTGGCGATCCGGGCGCCGGCCGCGACCTTGGCACGAATGTCGGCGGCGATCTTGAGGATCTCCGATCCCACCAGCCCTCCGGCCATGGTGGAGACCCGCGGGGCGGCCTCGGTGGGCGCGGGACGGACGAACTCGGTCAGGTCTCGTGGCGTGGTCACGGGCGGGAGTCTGCCAAATTTCGCCTTCCAACGGGCGTGCAAACGGCTTCCCCACGGCGGGCCGGCCCGGCTGGGGCGCAACACCGTGTTCGGGCGGGGCCCCTTTCGCCGTCCGCCGCCCGTGTGCCATCGTCGAACGCGCCATGGCGAGCCTGCGCACACCCCACCTCACGGCCAAGCTCCAAGGCTTCGGCACCACGATCTTCAGCGAGATGACCGCCCTCGCCGTCGCCCACGACGCCGTCAATCTCGGCCAGGGGGCGCCGGACTTCGATGGACCGGATTGGATCAAGCAGGCGGCGGCCGAAGCCATGGTCCGTGGCGCCAACCAGTACTGCCGCAGCTTCGGGATCCCCGACCTGTGCGCCGCGATCGCCCAACATCAGCGCCGCTTCTACGACTGGGGCGTGGACCCCGAGACGGAGGTCACCGTGACCGCCGGTGCCACCGAGGCCATCTTCGCCACCTTGCTCGCGCTGCTCGACGTCGGCGACGAGATCGTCTTCTTCGAGCCCTACTACGACTCCTACATGGCCGCCGCCGCCGCTGCGGGCGCCCGCCCGCGCACGGTGCCCCTCGAAGGCCCGAAGGCCCCGTTGGACGTCGAGGCCCTGCGCCGCGCGATCACCCCCAAGACCCGCGCCCTCCTGCTCAACACGCCGCACAACCCCCTCGGCAAGGTCTTCTCCCGCGACGAACTCGCCGCCGTGGCCGAGGTGTGCCGCGAATACGATCTCGTCGCCATCACCGACGAGGTCTACGAGCATCTCACCTTCGGCCCGCCCCACGTCCCCCTCGCCACGTTGCCCGGCATGGCCGAACGGACGATCACGATCTCGTCGGCGGGCAAGACGTTCTCGCTTACGGGCTGGAAGATCGGTTGGGCCATCGCTCCACCGGCGCTTTCCCGCGCGGTCCGTACGGCCCACCAGTTCATCACGTTCTGCAACGGAACGCCCCTACAACATGGCATCGCCAAGGCCCTCGCCGCCGACGATGACTACTTCGCCGCGTTCGTCGCCGGCTATCGCAAGCGGCGCGACGTGCTCTGCGGAGCCCTCGCCGACCTCGACATGGACGTGCTCGAACCGGATGGCACGTACTTCGTCTGCGCCGACATCCGTCCCCTCGGCTTCGACGACGGGTACGCCTTCTGCCGTCGCCTGCCGGCGGAGGTCGGCGTTGCGGCGATCCCCTGCGCCGCGTTCTACGAACACCCCGAACGCGGCAGGCACCTGGTGCGTTTCGGCTTCTGCAAGCGCGACGCGACCCTCGACGAGGGCATCGCACGCCTGCGGGAGAACCTGCCGAAGATGAAGCCATGAAGATCGCCCTCTTGCAGACCGACATCGTCTGGCAGGATCCGCCGGCCAACTACGCTCGGCTCGTGCCGCGCCTCGAGGCCGCCGCCGCCGCAGGGGCCCGGCTCGTCGTGCTGCCCGAGGTCTTCGCCCACGGGTTCTCCATGGACGAAGGCCGCGTAGCCGAGGACGAAGACGGACCAACCGCCACGTTTCTGCGCGAGCAGGCCGCTCGGCTCGGCACCTGGATCTGCGGCTCGATCCCCCTGCGGCGCCCCGGCCACCCCCGTCCGTTCAACACCCTGGTCTTCGCCGGTCCGAACGGAGAACGCACCGACTACGCCAAGATCCATCCGTTCACCTTCGCCAAGGAACACGAGCGCTACGCTGCCGGCGACCGTTTCGTTCACCTTTGCATCGAAGGAGTTCGGATCACCCCCTTCGTCTGCTACGACCTGCGCTTCGCCGATGAGTTCTGGGTCAACGCCGACGAGACGGATCTCTACGTCGTCGTCGCCAACTGGCCCGAGCGCAGGCGGCACCACTGGACGACGCTGCTGCAGGCCCGAGCCATCGAGAACCAAGCCTACGTCGCCGGGGTGAACCGGGTCGGCGAAGGCGGTGGGCTCGTCTACACGGGCGACAGCCGCATCGTCGATCCCTGGGGCGAGATCCTTGCGGCGGGCGCCCGGCAGGAGACCATGTTGCTCGCGGACGTGGACCCGGCCGTCGTGGCCCACGCCCGCGAGACGTTTCCCGTCCTGCCCGACCGCAGGCCCCTGCTGGCAGCCCCCAAGCGCGGTTAGGCGGCCTTGCGCGGCGGCTCGCCCGTGCCTTCGGTCGGCGCCGCGAGGTCTGCAAACGCCTTTCGTCCCCGGGCGCGTTCGGCCTCGGCGTAGACCCGCGCAGGCGGCTTTCGCACGTCCCACACCAGACCCAGCGCCGCCAGGGCGCGGATGACGTAGTACGTGACGTCGATCTCCCACCAGTAGAAGCCCTGGCGCACCGAGCCCTGGTAGTAGTGGTGGTTGTTGTGCCAACCCTCCCCGAGGGTGATGAGCGCGAGCAGCCAGTGGTTGCGGCTTTCGTCCGTGGTCTCGAACCTGCGCTTGCCGATGAGGTGGGTGAGCGAGTTGATCGTGAACGTGCCGTGCCACAGGAGCACGGTGGAGAGGCCGAAGCCGATGAAGAGCCCGGACCAGCCGAAGAGCAGCCATACGGCGAACCCGAGCACCGTCGGCGGAACCCACCAGTACTTGTCGAGCCAGACCAGTTCCGGATACTTGGCGAGGTCCCGTACGCGGGCGTGGTTGGTCTCGGAGTTGTGATCGTAGATCCATCCCACGTGGGCATGCCAGAACCCGTGCTGGATCGGCGAGTGGGGATCGCGCGGCGTATCCGAGTACTTGTGGTGATCCCGGTGGTGCGCGGCCCACCACAGGACGCCCCGCTGGGAGCTGCTCTGGGCGAGCACCGCGAGCACGAACTGGAACCACCGGCTCGTCTTGTACGTCCGGTGGGAGAAATAGCGGTGGTAGGCGCCGGTCACGCCGAACATGCGCACGACGTAGAGCACCGCGCACACGACGAAGTCCCGCACGTGGGCCCCGGTCGCCAGGGCCCCGAGGGGCATGAGGTGGACGGCGACGAAGGGGACGACGGCGCCCCATTCGTAGTCGCGCAGGCGGCGCGCCTTTCGCCCCGACACGGTGGCAGCAGTGGATGCGGACGATTCGGACATGTACCGCCAACGTAGGCCCTGCACCGGGCGGGTTCCATCGCACGACGATCACCGATCGTCACCGTTCGGTCATCGGTCGGCGGACGTTTCGTCTTCGTCGGCCGAGGGCGCAGTCTCCGCCGGAGGCACGAACTTGTACCCCGCGCCGCGCACGCTGACGAAGAAGCGAGGGCGAGTCGGGTCGTCCTCGAAGTGCCGGCGCAGGCGCATGACGAAGTTGTCCACCATGCGAGGACTCGAGGCGTGGCGGATCTTCCATACGTTCTCGAGCAACTCGTCGCGGGAGAGCACCCGATGGGGATGGGAGACGAAGTAGCGCAAAAGGTCGAGTTCGAGCTTCGTAAGATGCACCGGCTCGCCGCGCACCGTGGCCTCGTGACGATCGAAGTCCACGACGGCCTGCCCGAACCGCGCCACGCTGCCGTCGGTCGCGGTCGGCTCGTCGTCCTCGAGCCACTTGCGCCGCCGCAGGAGCGAACGGATCCGCGCGAGCAGTTCGGCGAGTTCGAACGGCTTGGTGAGGTAGTCGTCGGCACCCGCCTCGAGCCCCGCCACGCGATCCTTGGTGGCTCCCCGCGCGGTCAGCATGAGCACCGGCGCACGATGTCCGGCGTCACGCATCTTGCGGCACAGCTCGAACCCGTCCACGTCGGGCAGCATCACGTCGAGGACGACGACGTCGAAGTGGACGCCCTCGAGGAAGGCCGCGGCCGCCTCGCGTCCGGTGGCCGCCGTGCGCACGTCGTAGCCCTCGAGTTCGAGGTTCAGCTTGAGGGCGCTCGACAGGTGAGGTTCGTCCTCGACCACGAGCACCTTGGGTTTTGCGTCAGCCATGGGAGGGACGGGGCTCGGCGTCGGCCGGTCGGGCCCGCGGGAGCCGCAGCCGCACACGCGTGCCCTTGCCCGGCCCCTCGGACTCTACACGAAGCCTGCCCCCCATGGCATGGGCCAGGGACTGCACCACGAAGAGCCCGAGTCCCGTGCCCCGGCGCGCTCGAACGGCCTCCTCCGGCACCCGATAGAAGCGTTCGAAGATGCGCCTCAGGTCGGACCGGGCGATCCCGATACCCTGGTCCTCGACGAGGATCTCCACATGGCGATCGCCCACAGGACGCGCGACGACGGTGATCCGCGGCGTGCCCTCCGAGTACTTGATGGCGTTGTCGACCAGGTTGCGCAACACGATCTCGAGCCCGGTCGGGTCGGCGCGCACGCGACTTCCCGGCGGTACGTCGACCGTCACGATCTCGGGATCGAGGTGGTACCGTCGGCACGCGGTCCGTACTGCGCGCGCCACCACCTCGGACAGCTCCACGTCGCCGATGGACCGCACGCGATCTGCGTGCCCCGCCTGGCTCGCCTCGAGGATGTCGTCGACGAAGGCCTCGAGCCGGTCGACGTCGTCGAGCATCATCCGCCGCAGTTCGGCGGCTCGCTCCGGGGCCAGATCGGAGCGCTCCAAGGTCTCGAGGCAAAGACGCAGGGAGGCCAGGGGACTGCGCAGCTCGTGGGTGACACTGTCGAGAAAGCTGGTCTGCCGTCGCACCTCGCGGATCTCGCGCGCGAGGAACACCGCAAAGAGCACGAGGACCACGATGATCGTCACGAGCGACAGCACCCCGGCGACGAGCAGCCAGGTGTTCTGGGCCACCCGGCGGCTAAGCTCGAGGTTTCGCCAGATGACATAGATCCAACCGACGATGAGGCCCGCCGCAAGGGCGATGGAGACGGCGGACAGCACGATGGGACCCGAGATCGACCGAATGGGACGGGAACGGGGCACTGCCGCGGATCATGGGCGGACGCCGAACCCGGAGCAAATGGGGGCGATGGGTGCGCTGCGGCCGCCTCCGGCGCGGCCTTGGGGGCGACCTCCCCCACCCGCCCGGTTCGGCGAGCCCGCGAACGGTGTTTCGCCTTGCCCGTGGCAGCTTCCGTTGCCTACCATGGTGGGCACATGCGAAGCGGAACGCGTTTCTTGAATCGTCCTGCGCTGGCCGTGCTGCTCGCCGTCGGTGCGTGCTCCGAGGGGGCGGACAGCACGAGCACCAGTTTCACGGGCAGCGCGAGCGCCACCACGACGGCCACTTCGGCGGGCCCGGCGACCGCGACCGATACCGCCGGGTCCTCGACGGGCTCGATGACCGACTCGGCCTCGAGCGGCTCGACGGGCCCGGGCACCACCGGTCCCGCATCGACCGGTGTGGCATCCACCGGAACCACCGGAGGCACGACGGGAGAGCCCACGTGCGAGCCGGGCACCGATCCCCCGGACGTCAACGGCATCGACGAGGACGGCGACGGTATCGACGGCGAACTGTGCCGATCCGTGTTCGTCAAGGCCGACGGCGGCAGCGATCTCAACGAAGGGCTCACGCCGGACGAACCGGTGCAGACCATCGGCAAGGCCATCGAGATCGCCCTGCTCTACGACCCGCCCCGCGACGTGCTCGTCGCGAGCGGCGACTACAACGAGACCGTCAACCTCGCCTCGGGCGTGAGCATCTACGGTGGCTACGACGGGACGTTCGCCCAGCGCAACATCCAGACCAACGTCACGCAGATCATCGCCACCGAGAACCGCGCCGTCATCGGCAACGCTCTGTCCGAGAAGGTGGAACTCGACGGCTTCACCATCGTCGCCATGGACTTCATGACCGGCGGCGAGTCCACCTACGGCGTGTGGATCAAGGACACCTCGGAAGGCCTGTTCAAGCTGGACTACTGTACCATCGACGCCGGCCGCGGTGGCGACGGCGACGACGGCGCGGACGGTGCCAAGGGGCCCGACGGAGGCAACGGCGGAGCCGGCAACTCGAACGGTTGGGGCAGCCCCGGAGCGGCCGGCTCCTCGAGCTGCAACGCGATCGGCGGTGCAGGGGGGACCGGCTCGTCGTGTCCGTCCACGGCCGGAGCCGACGGTCAGGCGGGCGGCGATCCCACCCCCGTCGGGCAGGGCGGCCAACCTGGCTCCAATCACTGCGGCGGCAACGACTGCGGCGACAGTGGGTCCAACGGCGGCCCGGGAACCTCCGGCGCCCATGGCACCAACGGCCAGGGGGGCGCCACGGCGGCCCAGGCGGAAGGGAGCTTCGGCATGGACGGGTTCTGGGTGGCTCCGAGCGGCATGGCCGCGACCAAGGGCAACAACGGCGGCGGCGGCGGCGGCGGCGGCGCCGGGGGCTACGACGTGGACAGCGGCGTCTTCTGCTTGTTCGACAGCGGCGAGGGCATCGGCGGCGGCGGCGGCGGCGGCGGCGGCGGCGGCTGTGGCGGCGAGCCGGGTGGCAACGGCACGCCGGGCGGCGGCTCGTTCGGCATCGTCGTGATCAACAGCTCCATCGAGGTGGCCAACACCGAGATCCTGCAAGGCCAGGGCGGCAACGGCGGCAACGGCGGCAACGGCGGTGACGGCGGCGTGGGTGGTATCGGCGGCCCTGGTGGCGGGGGCAAGGACAACGGCGGCGAGCCGGGTGAC
>RFGU01000252.1 GCA_003696955.1 Deltaproteobacteria bacterium
GCCCGCGGCAGGGCTTGGCCGGCCGGCGGGGGCTGGCGGGGCCATCGAGACGAACGGATCTCCCGTGCCCCTGGCGCTTGCGGCGGTCGCGTACCGGGCGGCCAGGTGGCGTGTCGGACGGCCCCGGGGGCGCCGGCCCGTGGTCGTTGCCTCCGGCGGACTGCTAGAAGGGGCCGCATGACCGGGTCCGCCGGCACGGCCGCCGCCACCTCCCGCCTCCCGGACCTCACCGGGTGGTTTCGTCGGCCGCCACCGCGAACCCCCCTGGCGAGGCTTCCTACCCCGGTCGAGCGGGCCCCGTTCCTCGACGGGCCGGACCACCAGGTGTTCGTCAAGCGCGACGACCGCACGAGCGAACTCTACGGGGGGGGGAAGGTGCGCAAGCTCGAGTATGTGCTGGCCGAGGTGCCGGAGGGGCCGTGTACGTCCGTCGGAGCCATCGGTAGCCACCATCTCCTCGCGCTCGGCATCTTCCTGCACGAGATGGAGCGAAATCTCTATAGTTGGACGTTTCTACAGGAGCCTACGTCCCACGCAGTGCGCAATCTCGCGGCACTCGTGTCGCTTCAGCCCCTGGTCTGGTACGTGCCGCGACGCATCATGCTGCCGCTTGCAGCCATCGACTACCGCTTCCTGCGGCGCCCGCCCGAACCGGGGGCGTGGATCCCCGCGGGCGCGAGCAGTCCCGCCGGGGCGTTCGGGTTCTTCGCGGCCGCCTGCGAGTTGGCGGCCCAGATCGATGCCGGGGTGCTGCCCGCTCCGCGCACGGTCTACGTGACGGCGGGCACGGCCGGGACGGCCGCCGGGCTCGTCTTCGGCCTCGCCGCGTGCCGCATCGCCACCCACGTGCGGTTGGTCTCGGCCGTCGAACGGCCCCTGTTCAATCGCTGGATCTTCGCCAGCGTGTTGCGCCGGTTCGTGCGTTTCCTGCGAACCCTCGATCCGGACCCGAGAGTACGGGATCTCACCGGGCCCGGAGCGCTGCGTGCCCTGGCCCGGCGGGGGGTCACCTGGTCCATCGATCACGGTCAAGTTGGGCGGGGCTATGCCCGCAGCACCGAGGCGGGTCTGCGCGTCGTGGCCGACTCGGCGCGTCACGGTCTTGCCCTCGAGACCACCTACACCGGCAAGTGCGCGGCCGCACTCGCGCAGGACGTGCGCGGGCGCGGACGGTTTCGCCCGCCACCCGGGCCGATCCTCTTCTGGAACACCCACGCCAGCACGGACGTGCGGCGGTTCATCGTGCAGGACTGGCAAGAACGCCTGCCCCCGGCCCTTGGCCGATGGGTGCGCCGTGTGGGGGGGCCCGATCTGGTAGAGTGACGCATCATGATGCGGAGCCTCGTCCTCCTCGTCGCCGCGGTCCTCTTCTGCGGATGCGGTCGAAGTCCGTCGTTCGGCGGGGCTGGAACGGGGGGAACGGGCCCCACGACGGGCCCCGGTACTTCGTCCCAGACCACGATGGCGACCGGGACCACCGCGACGGGCACCGGGAGCACGGGCGTCGTGGACACCGGCGTTCTCGATACGGGGTGTGCCTTCATCGGTTGCGAGCCCGATCTACCGGGGATCGAAGATCTGCCCGCGCCGTCGTGCCGCGATGCCATCGGGTGCATGGTCGATTGTCTCGCCCAAGGGGACCTTGCGTGCGCGGGCGAGTGTGCCGCCGGGCTACCGCCGGAAGAGGGGCAGGCGCTGCTCGCCCTGCTCGGGTGCGCGGTGGGCGTGTGCATCGGGGACGGCGACTGCTCGATCCCGGATCTCGGTCCGGACTGTTTCACGTGCATCGGGATCAAGCTCGTCGCGCCCGAACCCACGGGTTGCGAGGCCGAGGCCATGGCGTGCCAATAGCGCGCGCCGGGCGTCGTCCCGCGCCTCCTGCCGCGTGGCAGGTGTGGTCCGCGAGTGCGGAGCCTGCGTCCGAGTCGTGGCGCCGTCGGCGCCGCCAGCTGCGTATCGATTGCTAGACTCCGCTTCGTGCCCGCCCCCATGACGCGCCGTGGCTGGCTGCTCGCCGGATCCGCAGCCGGCGGCGTCGCCGCGGCGACCCACCTGGCGGGCGAGCGCAGGAGGCCATCCGACATGCCCGATCCATCGGCGTCTCGTTTCGCACGCAGCGTCCTTCAGGTGGCGCCGCCGGGGCCTCGTCACTGGGTCGGTGACGGGTTCGACGTGCACACCGTCTTCTGGCCGCAACGGGACGCAGCGGCGACGAGTCCCTTCCTGCTCTTGGACTTCGGCGCACGCCGCTCGTTCCCGCCGGCGAAGCGGCGCCGGGGCGTCGGTGAACACCCGCACCGCGGCTTCGAGACCGTCACGTTCGTCTACGAAGGCGAAGTGGAGCACCGGGACTCCGGCGGCGGTGGGGGGACCATCGGTCCCGGAGACATCCAGTGGATGACGGCGGGCTCGGGCGTGGTGCACGAGGAGTTCCATTCCAAGGCGTTCACGGAGCGCGGAGGGGACTTCGAGGTGATCCAGTTGTGGGTCAATCTGCCGGCGCGTCTCAAGAGAACGCCACCGAGATACCAGCCGATCCTCGACCGGGAGTTGCCGCGCCTGCGGATCGGTGCGGCCGAGGTGCGTCTCGTCGCGGGATCGTTGGCCGGCCGCCGGGGCCCGGCGCGCACCCACACGCCGATGCTCGTCTTCGACGGTCGCTTCGTCGAAGACGGCACGGCCACGTTCGACGTCCCGAAGGGGTGGAACGTGCTCGCCCTGGCCATCGAGGGCGAACTTGCGGCCGGGGCCGATGCCGCCGGCGTGCCTCCTGCCCACTTTGCACGATTCGATCCCAGCGGAGACGGTCCCATCGTCCTCGCCGGGCGCGCGGGTACGCGGTTCCTGGGACTCGCCGGCGAGCCGATTCGGGAACCGGTCGCCGCCTACGGCCCCTTCGTGATGAACACCCGAGAGGAGCTTATCCAAGCCTTCGAGGACTACCAGGCCGGACGCATGGGGCATCTTGCGCCGAGGGAGGAAGGGTGACCATGGGTATGCTCGTCGACGGCACCTGGCATCCCGTTTGGTACGACACCGAGCGTACGGGTGGTCGGTTCGTTCGCGACGTGTCTCGGTTTCGCAATTGGATCGTGCCCGAAGGGACGCCTGCACCCTCGGGACGGGCGTTCCCACCGGCCAAGGGACGCTATCACCTCTACGTGTCCCACGCATGCCCGTGGGCCCATCGAACGTTGGTGTTTCGCCGTCTGAAGGGCCTCGAGGAGCACATCGGGGTCTCCGTCGTGCATCCGTTCATGGGAGAGCACGGTTGGACCTTCGAACCGGGGGACGGCGTGGTGCCCGACCCCGAGTTCGGAGTGCGCTACCTCTACGAGCTCTACCTGCGGGCAGATCCCCATTACACGGGCCGTGTCACCGTTCCCGTGCTCTGGGACCGCGAGACCAAGACCATCGTCAGCAACGAATCGGCGGACATCATCCGCATGATGAACTCGTCCTTCGACGGCGTGGGGGCGCGGCCGGGCGACTACTACCCGCCGGATCTTCGCTCCGAGATCGATCGGTGGAACGAACGGATCTACGAGACGGTCAACGACGGGGTCTATCGCGCGGGGTTCGCCACCCGCCAGCAGGCCTACGAGGAAGCGTGCCGAGCCTTGTTCGACACCCTCGACGCCCTCGAGCAGCACCTCGGACACCACCGCTTCCTGGCCGGCGAGCGCTTCACCGAGGCCGACGTGCGGCTTTGGACGACCCTCGTGCGTTTCGACGCCGTGTACGTCACGCACTTCAAGTGCAACGTTCGACGCATCGTCGACCATCCCAATCTGTGGGGTTACACGCGCGAGATCTTCCAGGTGCCTGCGATCCGTTCGACGGTTCGGTTCGACCACATCAAGGAGCACTACTTCCGCAGCCACGAGACGATCAATCCCACTCGCATCGTGCCGCTCGGGCCCGAGATCAATTGGGACGCGCCCCACGACCGCAGCGCGCTTCCGGGCCGTCTGCCGGCTCTCGATTGAGCGGGAGCGCCGACGTCAGCCGGCCAGCAGTTCCTGGGCGATGCGGCGGACCACTGCGCCGTCGACCTGGTCCTTGTGGTCCTTCATGACGAGGCCCATCAGGCGGCCGAGATCCTTCGGGCCGGACAGCCCCTCGCGTTCGACGATCTCGCGCACCAGCTTGCGGGTATCCTCCTCCGACAGCTTCTTGGGCAGGAATCGCTCGCAGAAGGCCAACTCGAAGCGCGCCTCCTCGAGGGCCTCGAGCCCGCGGTCACCGGCCTTTTCGAACTCCGGAATGCTCTTTCGCACCTGCTTGGCGTAGGCGCCGATCACCTGTTGCCACAGGGCGTCCGTCTCCTCGACGCCCTTGCCCGACTTGAGCTCCGTCAGGACCATGTTCTTGAGCATGCCGATGACGTTCTTCGTCCGCTCGTCGCCCGAGCGACGCGCCGTTCGCAGTTCGGCCTCGATTTGCTCGCGGAGGGTGCTCATGGTCGCGGCAGTGTAGCAGGACGGGCGCGCAGGGCCGCGTAGAGACGGCCGCGCAGGCGGCTCCAGGCCGCAGGGTCGGAAGATGCCCCTCGGTCGTCGCCCCGCAGGAAGGCGGCGACCGGACCGCGGACCTCCGCCGGGGCGGCCAGGAGATCGGCGACGACGGCCTCGACGGCGGCGTCGAGTTCGTCGGGCTCGACCACGACGTCGAGAGCCCCGGGGGGCGGGATGCGGGATGCCTCGACGCGGCGACCGAGCAGCATCATGGCCCGAAGGGCCTGCCGGCCGAACCGGCGTTCGAGCCGAGCCATGCCCTCACGGTGGTAGAGCACGCCGAGCCGAGCCGCAGGGATCGCGAAGAATGCATCGCTTGCCGCACACACGACGTCGCAGGCCGCGCACAACTCGACGGCGGCTCCGATGGCGTAGCGCCGAACGCTTGCCACGAAGAGGGCCTTGCTGCGTTCCATCGCGGCCGTGGCCCGCAGCAGGGGAAGGTCGGGACGCGGCGCACCACCGAGTCGCCGAAGGTCGAAGCCGCTGGAGAAGGGGCCTTCGGCCGCACCGGTGACGACGACCACCTCGTCGCCGAGGGTCGCGCAGCGGCGTTCGACGAAGTCGAGGTCCTCGGGGGCAATGGCGTTGCGTGCTTCGGGGGCGTCGAGCTCCCACAGCAACCGTCCGGGGGCGATGCGTCGTTCGAGGATCGGCACGGGGCCGGAGCATACGCAAAGCGGCTCCCGGACGGCTCGACCACGGTCGCCCCTTCGTGGCTCGGCGTTCTCGTTCCGCCCTCGGACGACGTGCCCGGCGCTTGGATGCGCGTCTGGTAGCATCGGTCCATGCCCGGCCTTACCTATGGAACCCACCCGTGCGCCTGTCCCGATGGCCCCCACCGGGTGCGGCGCGTGGCCCTGACCGGTGGGCCCGGGGCGGGGAAGACGGCGGTCCTCGAAATGGCTGGCCGTGTGCTCTGCCGTCATACCGCTCTCTTGCCCGAGTCCGCGTCCATCGTGTTCTCCGGCGGGTTTCCGCGAAGGGCCGACGACGTGGCCCGGCGCGCGGCGCAGCGCGCCATCTTCTACGTCCAACGACAGATCGAGTGGTTGGTCGATCAGGACGCACGGACGCCGCTTGCGATCTGCGACCGCGGCACCGTCGACGGCTTGGCATATTGGCCCGGGGAGCCGGCCGAGTTCTATCGAGACGTGGGCACCGATCGGGCGAGTGAACTCGGCCGCTACGTGGGGGTGGTGCACCTGCGCGTCCCTCCCCCTTCGGCCTACAACCACCAGAATCCGCTGCGGGTCGAGTCGCCCGAGGAGGCACGCCGCATCGACGACCGGATCTTCGCCGCGTGGTCCGGGCACCCTCGTCGCATCGTCGTCGAACCCCGTGACGATTTCCTCGCCAAGGCCCACGAAGCCTTGGTTGCCCTCGCGTCGTTCCTGCCCGAATGCTGTCGGGGGCACGTGGCCGTGGCGTCGATGTCGGACCTCGGTCCGGCCACCTAGGTCCGGATCGGACCGACCGCTCGGTCCCGCCCGCCGGTCATCTCGGACTCGGTACGTCCGCGGCGCTCGTCCCCTTTCGGGTCGGCGCATGGAGCGTCGGGCCCCGTTGCTTGCCGGGTTCGTCCGGCAGCTCGAGTTCCTTCGACTCGTACATCTGGCGCCAGCGCTCGAGTTCCTTCGCCGCAGGGCCGTCCGGGTTCTGGAGGATCTGCTTGCGCAGAGCATGGGCGCGCCGCCGCCGATCCTCCGGGGAGAGATTCCGCGGGTCCTTCTCGATGAGCGCCAACTCCTCCTCCGTGAGGGGAGGTACCCGAGGCGGCACCCGCCGCGTCCGCGCAGCGTCCGGCACGCTGGTGGGTGGAGTCGGCGGGTCCGGCGTGTCCGCGGCGTTCGCCTCCCGTCCGTCCTTGCCGGCCGTCATGCCAGGTTCCGCCGGGCAGGCGGTCGCGCAGATCCACAGCATCGGCGCGACGGCGACGACGCGAAGCCGCCGAGCGCCCCGGCAGGAGCATGGAGCTTCGTGTGAACGACGGGGCACGGGACGGACAGCCTAGCAGCGGTCGCGGCGCCGCGTCACGCCCTGCCATGGACCGTGCAGCGGTTCTAGGCGGCAACGTCCAAGCGGGTCTTCGCCGGCCGAAGGCGCAAGACACACGCGAGGGGAAACACCACGAGCACGGCGATCTCCGCCGCAGCGAGCATGGGACTCGCCTCGGCAGCCGGGAAGAACACCGACGACGTCGCCCGCGGGGCGTCCTCCGCGATGGCCAGGGCTTCGATGCCGATCACGAGGACGGCCAAGAAGGCGAGGCCGAGAAGGGTTGCGCCGGCGAAGCGAGGCGGTCGGACGGCCAGGACGAGCACGCCGAGGCACACCGAGAGGGCGACCCAGGCCGCGCGGCCGTAGCTCGACACCGCGTGGGCGGCGGGAAGGTCCTCGAGTGCTCCCGGCGACGAGAGGAGCACCGCGGCCAGTCCAGCGACGACCGCGGCCGCGATCTCGGGGCCTACGGTCCGCACGACGCCGAGGCGGACGGCGCGGCCGTCGACGCGGGCGGCGGCCAACATGGCCATGGCCGGCACGGTGACGAGGAAGGCGGCGATGGGCACGAGGTGGCGCGCATCGTGATGGGACGTGATCCAGCCCGGCGACGTGATCTCGGGGATCCAACCGAGGGCCAGCAGCGCACAGCTCGTAAGGACCGCGTACGCCACCGCCGCCTCCGAGCGCCGCAGCGATGGCCCCGTGGTGGTTCCCACCCGGCGTACGAGGGCGCGGAACGAAAGGAACCCCACGCACGCCACCGCCGCGAGGCAGACGAAGAGCTCCAGCCAGCCGGCCAGGTGGGGCAGCGCATCGCCTGGCACCGTTTGGACATCCTCGAAGCCGACCACGGCCTGCGCGGGAACGCCGAGGCCCAAGGGCAGCGCGGCGGTGCGCAGGGCGTGGGCGACGGCCACCTGGGGCCACAGGCCGATCACGGGGCCCGACTCGGGCAGCCCCATCGCGGCGAAGAGGCCGACGAACCACGCGACGAGGGCGCTTGGAACCAGCACGGCCAGCAAGAGCCCGCTCGTGGCCAGGGGCATCAAGCGTCGCCCGAGGGCGTGGCCGCCCACCATCGCAACGGCCGACAGAGCGACCGTGACGATGCAGAGGGTGGCAAGTGCCCCGAGGGCCGGCCCGAGCCCGCCGGCGAAGGCAGCGGTGGCCAGGAAGATTGCGCCGAGCGGCGCGAGCACGATGCCGATCCGGGCGGCAGCCCCCACGAACGAACCGACGAGGACCTGAACCGTCGACAGTCCCGTCCCGAGCAGCGGAGCCATGGTTCCCGCATGCACCTCGTGGGCAAGCAGTGAGCCGGCGGCGAAGGGCACCACCACCATGCCCCCCACGAAGAGCAGGAATCCGGCGGCCAGACCGATGAGTCCGGCGGTCTCCGCAGGCCCCATGGGGGAGCGGT
The DNA here is from genome assembly GCA_003696955.1 of Deltaproteobacteria bacterium. Classification (GTDB taxonomy): domain Bacteria; phylum Myxococcota_A; class Polyangia; order Nannocystales; family Nannocystaceae; genus J032. The sequence goes on from RFGU01000252.1 coordinate 7,942, forward strand.
AGCGCACGATCTCCGGCAGCCCGCCGAGTTCGACGATGCGCTCGAGGCGGCGAACCTCACGTTCGTCGGTCCAGGGCACGCCCCCGAAGTAGGGGTCGCGGTGGAGGTCGCCGAAGCCGAGGTCGAGGTCCATGTAGATGGGTTGCAGTCGAGCCATGAGGCGCGTTGCCTCCCTGCGCAGCCCGTCGAGGTGCTCGCGTCGCGCCGGGTCGAGGTCGGCGGGCACGGCGACGCGGGCCGCCATGGAGAGCAGTGACGCCTCGTCGAAGGCGCTCTTCAGGAACGTGCGCACTTCGCTGTCGTCGGGGATGCGGCCGGCATCGACGGCCGCCATGGCGCGGTCACGGATCCGCAGGGCGTGTTCGTAGGCCTCGTCCGAGAATTGGAGACGGATCACCTCCGCCTGCTCGCGTTCCCAGCGGCGCGGCTCGAGATCGAGTCCGACGCGCACCTCACGCTCGAAGGCATGGTCCCCCTGGGCGATCCAAAGGCCCGTCACCACCGACAGGGCCGATAGGACCAGCGCCGCGAGGATCGCACGGGCGCGGCGTCCGCCCCGCAGGGCGCGGAACAGGAAGGGAGACAGGAACGAACGGGCTCGGGGAGCGTTGGACATGGGGACCTACCTGACGCGGTCGTCGGCGACGACGTCGTAGAGTTCTTCGAGTTCGGAAGCCTCGCGTTCGAGGCCGCAGACGGGCACGCCGGCTGCGACGAGATCCGCCACGAGATCGGCGAGATCCGCCTCGCGCCGCCGCCACAGGAGACGCACGCGAAGCCCGGGGGCGGCCTCGATCACCTCGGAGACGAGGGCATCGTGGGCCTGGGCGACGGCTGCGACGCGCTCCGGTTCGACGGTCGTCGTGCGCAGTCGGTACCGGCTCGCCGACGCGGCGTGGACCGACGACGACCGCGCCACGTCGATCACCTCTGCGCGGCCGTCCCGGAGGATGACGACCTCGTCGCACAGGCCGTCGAGTTCGCGCAGGATGTGGGAGGAGACGACGACGGATGCCCCCCCGTCGGCCGCGGCCCGGAGGATCCGGCGCAGGTCGATGCGTCCACGCGGATCGAGACCGTCGGCGGGCTCGTCCACCACCAGGACCTCGGGGGCGTGGAGGAAGCACCGGGCGAGGGACAGGCGTTGCCGCATGCCCTTGGAAAGGGCGGCCGTGGGCGTGTCGGCCTTGCCGGAGAGTGCGAACGTCTCGAGGGTCTCCTCGACGGCCCTTCGGCACGCGTCACCATCGAGACCGAAGCACCGGCCGAAGAACTCGAGGTACTCCCGTGGCGTCATGTCGGGATAGAGGGCATGGCCGTCCCCGAGGAATCCGATGCGGCGGCGGATCTCTCCGAGGGTGCGTTCGGACGGTGGCACCCCGTCGTAGCGGATCGTGCCTCGCGAGGGGGCGAGCTGGGTGGCGAGCATCCGCAGGGTCGTGGACTTGCCCGCGCCGTTGGGGCCGATGAGCCCGACGATGCGGCCCGGATCCACCGCGAATCGAAGATCGCGCACGACCCAGCGGCACCCGTCGTACGTCTTGCAGACATCCTCGAGTTCGATCCGCATGGCGCCCCCTTAGAACGCAGCATACCCCATTTTATTCCAGGGATCCGCCGAGTACGTCGTCGGTGCTCTCCGGGGGCGGGGGGGCCGGTCGTGGCGCGAGGCGACCGAGAACACTTGCGAATTCGGCCGGATCGAGCGGGATGTGGGGGGCGGCGAGCCCGGTTTCCACGTCGGCCGACGAACGGGTGTCGGCGTCGGTCGTAAATGCCGGGATCCCCATGTTTCGTGCGACCTCCACGGCCGTGGCGGCCTTCGGGTGGTGCCGGTCCACGACGACGGCCAGGGTCGGCAACAGGGCGCATCGCTCGGCCAGCTGCTCCGGATCGGTCATCGTGACGCGGTCCACCGGCAGGCCGGCAGCGATGTCGGCCACCACGTCCCTGACGTCGGGATCCTCGGAGACCAGGACCAACTGGGGACGTGCGGCCGTCTCGATCTCCCAGGGGGGCTCGGCCTGCGGCGTCCGCTCCAGCGGGAGGAAGACCGAGACCGTCGTGCCGACGTCCGGGGTCGAGGAGAGTTCCACATGCCCACCGTGCCGGGCGGCGATCCCCTCGACCATGGCGAGCCCGAGTCCGTGGCCTTCGCCCGGCCCCTTCGTCGAATAGAAGGGTTCGAACGCACGGCGGGCGACCTCGGTGGTCATCCCGATCCCTTCGTCCCGCACGAGGATCTCGGCACACGGGGCGCCGGTGGCGGGATCCGGTCGGCGCCGTACGGCCACGTGGATCGTCCCCCCCTCGCCGGAGGCCTGCTCGGCGTTGCGCAGGAGCTGTTCGAGCAGATGGCGCAGGAGCGAGCGGTCGACCCGAGCGTAAATCTGCGGTTCGACCTCGGACTCGACGCGGATCGTCGGGGGAAGATCTTCCGCCAGGGCGGGCAGGACCTCGCGGCCGATGAAACGGCCGAGATCCGTGTGCACCGGGGTGAACAGTCCCTGCCGCGTATATGCCAAGAGGGACTCGGCCAGCTTGGCCGCCATCTGGGAGGCACGGAGGATCCGTCGCGCATAGTGCTCGCGTGCCTCGGGGTCGTCGGCCCGCAGCAGTAGCTCTGCGCTTCCGCGCAGTGGCGTCAGGGCATTGTTGAGTTCGTGGGCGAGCTTGCGGGAGATGGCCCGCTCGAGGTCGAGCTTCTGGGCGTCGAGCAGGCGGTCGACCGTGCGTTCGATCGTCCGTTCGCGGGTCTCGAGGGTCGCCTCGAGCATGCGGCGCCGGTTCTCGAGCTCGGCGATCGCCGATTCGATGGGGCCTTTGATGTGCCGTTCGTAGAAACCGATGCGCATCGACACGAACAACGCCGTGAGCGCGAACGCGACGACGGGAAGGGCGGCCAGCCGTTCCCCCGCTGCGTGGACGGGGGCGATGGTCCAGTCGATCTGCAACAGTACCGAACACCCGACCGCGACGGCGGAGGCCGCCGCAACGACCCACGGAGAGGCGAGCATGCCCGTCCAGACCAACGCGAACCCGACCGACAACTCGGGGGCGAACGGCCAGGCGCGCGGGGTACGGCCGTGGGCGAAGAGCACGAAGAAGATCCAGTGGGCCGCGATGGCCAGGACCCACACCGGAAACGAGGGGCGGCCGGCGAACACCACGGCCAGGACCACCACCACGGCCAGGGACAGGGAACTTGCCGCGAGCAATCCCGCGTTGGGCGGCAGGTGACCGCCTGCGGCGTAGGCGATCCCCAACAGGACGACGACGAGCACCGCGGAAAGTCCGATCGTGGCCGTGAACCATCGCAGGGTTCGCAGATGAGCACGATCGAGCACGCGACGCACCGACGCTGCAAGCGTGACGTCCTCGAGGGCGTGGGGCGACGCGTCGGGCATCGAAGCCGACGTGCGTGCGCCGACCTCGGTGGGAGTGTTGCGCCGTCGTCGTCGTGAGGGGGCCGTCGCCGATTCCACGCCGCTGCCAGGATAGCCCAGGCAGGTCATGTTCGGCGCGGGCCGGGGCCGGGCCGGTACGGGCGGGTGCCTGTGCCATACTCCTCCGGCCCATGGATCTTCGCCTTCACTTCGACGACGGCTACATCGTGTCCGAAGAGCTCGCTCGCGCCGTGGAGGTCGCGGTGTTGCTCGAGCGGCCCTTGCTGCTCAAGGGCGAGCCCGGGACGGGCAAGACGCTGCTCGCGGTTCACCTCGCGCGCAGCCTCGGCGCGCCGTTCGAGCGGTGGCAGGTCAAGTCCACGACGAAGGCGACCGACGGCCTCTACACCTACGATGCCGTGCGGCGGTTGCACGACAGCCGCTTCGGCGAGGGGGACGTGTCGGACATCGGCCGCTACATCGAACTCGGCCCCCTCGGGCGCGCATTTCGCCGCAAGGAACGCACCGTCGTGCTCATCGACGAGATCGACAAGGCCGATCCCGAGTTCCCGAACGATCTGCTCCACGAGCTGGACACCATGAGCTTCACCATCGTCGAGACGGGAGAGACCATCGAAGCGTCGGTGCGCCCTATCGTCGTCATCACCAGCAACAACGAGAAGGAACTGCCCGATGCTTTCTTGCGCAGATGCGTGTTCCACTGGATCGCGTTCCCGGATCGGGAGCTGATGGCGCGGATCGTCCGCGTACACCATCCGGACGTCGGGGAGCGGCTCCTTTCGGCCGCCCTCGATGCGTTCTACCGGTTGCGGGCCGAGGAGGGGTTGCGCAAGCCGCCGAGCACGAGCGAACTCATCGACTGGATCGCGGCCCTGCGCCACGCCGGGATCGAGCCGGAGGCGCTCTCCGGGCGTGTGCCGCCGTTCCTGGGCACCTTGCTCAAGAAGGAACAGGACGTCGCCGCCGTGGCGCGGACCACCGCATCGTCGCGGCGGGGCTATCGCTGAGGCCGGACGTGTTCCTCGACTTCCTGTACAACCTGCGCGACGAGGGCGTCGCCGTGGGCACCCACGAGTGGCTGGCGCTGGTCGAGGCGCTCTTGGCCGGGGCCCACGGTCACGGGTTCTTGGGCTTCTATCACGTGGCCCGGGCCGTGCTCGTCCATCGCGAAAGCGACTACGACGCGTTCGATCGGGCGTTCGCCCGCACGTTCCGGGGGATCGAGGCCGCGGGCGAGGCCCTCTTGGCGCAGCTCGAGGCCTTCTTGCGCGATCCCGCGCGGCATGCGGACCTCGATCCGGCGCTTCGGGCGGCCCTCGAGCATCTGTCCCGCGACGAGGTGCGCCGCCGCTTCTTCGAGCGGCTCGCCGAGCAACGCGAGCGCCACGAAGGGGGGAGCCATTGGATCGGGACCGGCGGCACCTCACCGTTCGGACAGGGAGGGACCCATCCGACCGGCGTGCGCGTGGGCGGTCAGGGCGGGGGGCGCTCGGCCATGGCCGTGGCCGACGCCCGTCGCTTCGCGGCCTATCGCACCGACCGCGTGCTCGACACGCGGCAGATCGCCGTCGCCCTTCGCAAGCTGCGGAGGATGGGCCACGAAGGCCGGCGCACGGAGCTCGATCTCGATTCGACCGTGGATCGAACGGCCCGCAACTGTGGGGACCTCGAAGTCGTCTTGCGACCGCCCCGGAAGAATCGCTTGCGGGTCCTCTTGCTGCTCGACGTGGGCGGCAGCATGTCGCCCCACGCCGACCGCGTCGAGAAGTTGTTCTCCGCGGCCAAGCGTGGTGGCGGGTTCGCCAAACTCGACAGCTACTACTTTCACAACTGCGTCTACGGCAAGCTCTACCGTGACGCCGACTTCCTCGATGCCGTGCCCACGGACCGCGTGATGCGCGAGCACGATCCCGACACGCGACTGGTGGTGGTCGGTGACGCCTACATGCACCCGATGGAACTTACGTTCGCGGGAAGTTCGTGGTGGACCACCGAACGGGGGCCTTCGGGGTATACGTGGCTCGGGCGGCTGGCCGACCGCTTCGTCCACAACGCGTGGCTCAATCCGGAGCCCGAACGCCTCTGGCGCGCGCCCTCCATCGCGGCCATCGCCCGGATCTTCTCCATGTTCCCCCTGACCCTCGAGGGGATCGGTGAGATGGTCGCGCACCTGCGACGTCCGCCGGACGCCGTGCGGCGGGCCCTTTGGGCCGAGATCGCGCGTGGGCGGGCCGATGCCGGAGCGGCGTGATGCCATCGCGGCGCCAGCGTCCGACCGGTACGGGCATCGCGATCGGACGCGCACGGGGGCGTAGCCACGCACCGCGGGGACGTGGTAGGTACCGCCCATGCTTCGCAACGTGCATCGACTCGGGGTTCTCTTCGCTTGTGCCCTTCCGGCGTGCGGCGGTGGCGCCAAGGACGGCGCGAAGTCCGGGGGCGGGGCCGAACGCGGTGCCGAGCAGGCCGCCCGCCCGGAGGCCGGCGGAGGAACGGCACCTTCGCAGGAGGAGCCGGGACTGGCCGTCGCCGCGGGCGACGAGATCGAGCAGGGACCGTTGCCGCCGAACTCGGACATGGTGCTCTTCGTCAACGACGGTGGCCTGCTGCCCCTCGGATGCTTTCGGGCCGAGGACAAGAAGATCGAGACCGGGACGAAGTGCCTCGACATGGTGCCCGACGGCGCAGAAGTCCGGCTCGGCACGACCACCTCCACGGCCAAGCGCAAGGTGACCGGCCGCGTAGAGCCCCTCTGCCTGGCCGGGTCGGGCAAGAAGGTCGCGCTTTCGGCCGAAGGGCTCGGCGGCGGGGCATCGTACGTGGTGGCCGTCTATCCGCCTCCGACCTATCGCGCGGTGACCCTGGTGCCCGAGGAGACCAAGTCCGAGAAGGCGACGAAGCTGGCCGAGGACGTGCGAGCCCAGTGGCGCGCTGCCTTGTCGCGGCTCGGGGCGCCCCAAGGAGCCGTCGAGGCCGTGCAGGTCGCACGGGTCGACGTCGACGGCAACGGCGTCGAAGACCTCTTTGCCGCCCTCGTGATCCCCGATCCTGCGAACGACGAGCGCTACCGATACAGCGGAGCGCTGCTCGCCCCCGACGGGGACATCGCCAAGGCCGTGCAGGTCGAGCGGTCGAAGCGGCGCGAGGACGTGTTCGAGCTGCGCGGGGTGGTCGATCTCGACGGCGACGGGCGCCGCGAGCTTTGGCTGCGCATGAACTTCGCCGAAGGGGGCGGTGATCGGTTGGTGCGCCTCGACGGTTCGAAGGCCGTGCCCCTCGGTCGCTGGACGTGCGGCGTCTGAGGGGCGCAGCGCGCTGCGGGCCGTCCGACGTGCCCGCCCGGACGTTCAGCGCCGGGCGGTGGGCACGAGGCTCTCCCGCGGGGCGCCCGGGGGCGGTTCCTTCGCCGTGGCCAAGGACGCGATGATCTTGGCCACCTTGTCGCGGTCGCAGAACGCCTCGCGCCAGGTCAGCTGCCGAACGCGGGACCAACCGGGGACGAAGGCCCACGCCAGGCCGTCGTGGAAGCTCCAATAGGCACCTTCCACGCCGGGCACGGGCGCCGACGGCTGGGGAGGCCGGCCGGTGGGCGAAAGCCGCGCAAGGTGTCGGTCGTGGGACGCCGCCGCCTCGGCAGGTGTCCTTCCCGGCACGAAGGTCATGCGAAACCATGCGGGCGTACCCTTGCGCTGGTGGAAGTAGTACCCGCAGCTGTAGTGGAACGACTCTCCGAGGTACACCGGAAAGTCGCAGATCCGGCGCACCTCGGCGGCGTCGAACCCGTATTCGACGGCACAGCACTCGGGTTCGGGTAGCTTCGGGGAGTACAGTCGGCAGACGCCGTTGGTCTCGTCGGGCTTGCCCGAGCCCGGTTTCCGGCCGTTCTGCTCCGTTCGGGCCGACGACAGGTTGCGCCGTAGATCCTCGGCGTTGTAGAGGTTGCCGTTCATCTCGGCGATCCGCGGGTCGGGCTTGGCGGGCTCGACGTCCGCGCGTCGGACCACCGAGGGCTCCGGTGCAGGGCACCCGAGGAGGCCGGCGAGGCACAGGAGGAAACAGCCGCGTCGCAGCATCGCTCGTTGCGTTTAGCGCCTTTTACGGCGGACGAACAGGGGCGGGAGCAGGGCGAGGAGCCACGGGGGCGTCCTCGGCGAGACGCGGCATCCGTCGGCCTCCGAAAAGGCGGCGTCCGGCAGGGCATCTGCGTCGTCGGCGCCGCTCGGGGCCTCGACGACCTCGAACGTGACCGTCGCCTCGCCGGCGTTGCCGGCCTCGTCCGTCAAGACGATCCGGAGATCGTAGATCCCCGGCGGGGGATCGGAAAGGGTCGCGACCGGGAAGGTCCGGTCGAGGTAGCCGGCGTCCGATTCGAGTACGAGGGTGTCGTCGCGATGGATCTCGACGGCGTAGATCTGGGGTTCGGTGTCGTCGTGCACCGTGACGATCAGGGGCACGTCGCCGGTCGGCGCCACCAGGGTGCTGCCGTCGGCGGGTTCGACGACGGCGATCTCCGGGGGGGTGGTGTCGGGCGTGCGCGGGCCGAAGAGGTAGAGCAACTCCTGGTGGCTGTTCTGATGGCCGGCTTCGCAGAAGCGGGTATGCATCACGTTGCAAACGCCGGGGGCGGGATCGAGGGCCGTGTTCGACACGATGGGGTGGCACGTGTCCTCGAACACCTGGGTGTTACCCGCCACGACGAAGGGGTGCATGATGTCGCCCTCTCCGTCGACGTGTTCGAGCCCCCAGGTGTGGGCGGCCTCCTGCAGCACGATGGTGGCACCCGTGTTGGACGTGTCGAACCCCTGGGAGAAGCTCGTGTCCCGGGGGTGCAGGTCCTCGCAATCGATGTAGGGGGCGATGCCGGCGAAGCTCTGCTCGCCGAGATCGCCGTAGAGCACCATGGAGTATTCGACGGCGGCGTCCGGGCGGTGCGTGGTGACGTCCACTGCGTAGGGGGCGAGCCGTTTGCGCACGGCCTGGACGATGGACATCTTTTGGATCTCGTTGCCCTCGAACGGCCCGACGAAACCGTCGAAGAGGCCCGCGAGGGTGCTGCAGTTGCCCACGGGGTCGTTGCCGCACCCGGTCTGCAATACCGCACCGTCGAAGTTCACGTAGAGCCGCGTCGCGGTCCCCGGCGGCCGGGATCGTGCATCGCGCGGGCGCGGCGCGAGGTCCACCGGTGCCGTGGGGAACGCCGGGCCCGAGGCAGCCCACAGGAAGAAGGCTCCGATCGGGGCAGGCACGCCCCGAAGGGTAGCACGCCGACCGCCCGCGCCCGTGCCGTCGCCACGCCCCGGCCCGCCGCCCCCCGGTGCGGGTCGCCAAGAGGTCGGCGGGCTGGGCCGTGCGTCGCCGTGCGGCGAACTATGAAAGCTCGACGGGGTGGAGGCGTCGATAGGTCGAGAGCGGAAGTGCCTCGATGTCGATCCACCCCTCGGCGGCCCGGTGGTCGAAGGCGTCGCCCTCACCGTAGGTGGAAAGGTTCTTGTCGTAGAGGATCCCGTTGCCGCGTCGTGCGACGACGGTGGCGCTGCCCTTGAACAGCCGCACCGTCACCTCGCCGTCCACGACCCGCTGGATCGACGCGATGGCGGCGTCGAGAGCCTCGCGCAGGGGCGCGTACCAGTGGCCGGCGTAGATGAGGTTGGCATAGGCGTCGTCCACCTGGCGCTTGAAGGCGTAGAGGTGCCGGTCGATGACCGCCGCCTCGAGGTCGGCGTGGGCGCGGATGAGCACGGTCGCGGCAGGACACTCGTAGAGTTCTCGGGTCTTGATCCCGACGATGCGGTTTTCGAGCATGTCGATGCGACCTACGCCGTGGGCGCAGGCGCGGGCGTGGACCTCCTCGATGAGCTGCAGAAGCGGCAACCGGCGCCCGTCGAGGGCCACGGGGACGCCGGCTTCGAAACGCAGGACGAGATCCTCGGGCGTATCCGGCGCCTTGCGCGGGTCGACGGTCCAACCCCACACGTCGTCGGGAGGCGGCGTGGCGAGATCCTCGAGGACGCCGCCTTCCATGGAGCGGCCCCAGAAGTTCTCGTCGATGGAGTAGGGGGACTTCTTCGTGGTGGGAACCCCGATGCCACGCGCCGCCGCGAAGGCCATGGCCTCGTCCCGGTTCATGTTGTGTTCGCGTTGTGGGGCGATGATCCGCAGGTTCGGGTCGAGGGCACGCGTGGACAGGTCGAAGCGCACCTGGTCGTTGCCTTTGCCCGTGGCGCCGTGGGCCACGGCGACCGCCCCGGTCTCGTGGGCGATGCGGACCAAGTGTTTGGCGATGAGGGGACGCGACAGCGCCGCCGACAGGGGATACGTCCCCTGGTACACGGCGTTCGCCTTGAGCGCGGGCAGGATGAAGTGCTCGGCGAACTCCTCGCGGGCTGCGACGAAGCGGACGTCGCAGGCACCGGCCTCCTTGGCGCGGGCGGTGAGGCGCCCTTCGTCGGGGGCTTCGCCCACGTCGACGTGCACGGCCACCACGTCGAGGTCGTAGCGTTCACGGAGGACGGCGATCATCACGGAGGTATCGAGGCCGCCGGAGTAGGCGAGGACGACTTTGTTGCGTTGTTCGGTCACGTCGATGCTTCCTGGGGGATGTGAGGATGTGGCGATGCGTAAGGACGTACGGAGGTTGGGAGGATCGCTTCACGCGAGGCCGGCCAATTCACGGATCCTGCGGGCGAGTTCCGCGGTGCGGCGCACGCTCTTGGGGATCGCGAGCACGGTGTCGTCGCCAGCGACCGTCCCGAGGAGGTCGGGTAGTTTGAGCGCGTCCAGATCGAGGGCGACCGGTTGGGCCCGGCCCACCTTGGTGCGTACGACGACCATGCATTCGTTGTGCTGGACGGTGACGACCATGTCGGCCGGGAACGACGCGCGCCTGTCGCTCTCGAGGACGTAGACGAAGGCGCCGCGCTCGTCGATCCGGCGGCGGGCACCGAGGAGTTTGAGGTCGCGGCTGACGGTGGACTGCGTGGCCTTGATCCCGCGCTCGGCGAGCATCTCCACGAGTTCCTGTTGTGTGCTGGCGTGGCCCGATTGCAGAATCTTCCGTAGGACGAAACGCCGGGTCTTGGCCGTAGGCACGGGGGTCGAGCGGGGCGCGGCGTTCATGCCGGAGCCTCCGTGCCGTCGACCGTCGGGGCGAGGCGGTCCTCAAAGACGTGGTGGGCGAGCAGGGCCATGGTGGTCCAAAGCCGGTTCTCGGCCTGGTCGAGTACCCGGGAGGCGGGGCCGCGCAGGACCTCGGCGGTGCACTCGGCGCCGGGCTGGGCCGGCAGGCAGTGGAGGAAGGACGCGCCGGGAGCCGCGGCCGCCATCAACCCGGCGTCCACGCGGTAGGGGGCGAAGGCGGCCTCGATGGCGCGCGCGTCCTTCGATCCCTCCTCTCCCATGCTGATCCAGGTGTCCGTGTACACGACCTCGGCGCCGTCGACCGCTGCACGCGGATCGGCAACGAGGACGATGCCCTCGGGGCCGCGCCGGTGATGCCGCCGGGCGGCGTCGACGATGCCGGGATCGGGCCCGAAGCCCTCGGGGCAGGCGACGCGCAGGCCGATGCCCAGATCGGCGCACGTCCACATCAGGCTGTGCAGCACGTTGTTGCCGTCACCGAGGTAGGCCCACGTGTGGGGACGGTCGAAGTACTCGGCGGCCGTGCCGGCATGTGGTTCACCCGCGAGGCGGGCAGCCTCCCACGCCGTGAACGCATCGGCGAGGCCCTGGCACGGATGCCAAAGGTCGGACAGGGCATTGACCACGGGGACGCCGGCGAAGCTGGCAAGGGCTTCGATCTCCTCCTGGCCGTGGACGCGAGCCACGATGGCGTCCACCATCCGGCCGAGCACGGCGGCCCACTCCTGGAGTTCCTCGCCCTTGCCGAGCTTCGTGTTGGACGCACCGACCTCGACGGTGTGACCCCCGAGGCGATGGACGGCGACCGTGAAGCTCACGCGCGTGCGCAAGCTGGGCTTGGACATCACGATGGCTGCGTGGCGGCCGACCATGGGGCGCGCGTCGGCGAGGGCGCCTTCGTACTTTGCGGCCCATGCTCCTTCGAGCAGGTCGAGCCGGGTGGCATGGTCGAGATCTCGATCCGTTCGCAGGTGGTTCATGTTCGCGTGCCTTCCGCCGTTACGACACGACCTGACGCGTCACCAGGGTGCCGATCCCGTGTTGGGTGAACAGTTCCCCGACGAGTGCATGGGGCATGCGACCGTCGATGAGATGCACGGCCGGTACACCGCGGACCGCGGCGTGCCGCGCGAAGACGGGAAACTCGGGATCGCGGCTCGAGAACCGGCCGCGCTTGAGCCCCTGCAGGAGCGTGTCGGGCGACAGTTGTTCGACGATGCCCGTGGCGTCGAAGAGCCCCTGGTCGTCACCGATGACGATGAGCTTTTGGATCCCGACGGCGATGGCCAGGTCCACCACCGGCCCCGGATCGGGGGCCTGTTCGGGCAACAGGCACAGGTGTCCGCGGCTCATGGCTTCGGCGATCTCCACGGGTTCGCCGTTTGCGCGCACGACATGGTGCCCGAGGTCCTCGACGGCGGCTGCGACCAGGTCCACGACCGGCCCTTCTGGCAGCACCATGAGGACGCGAAGGCCGGCGTCGAGGCAAAGGGCGAGGTCCTGGGCCAGGCTCGCCGTCAGATCGAAACGCTCGACCACCGCACCCCGTGCGTAGACGAGGGCGCGAAGACCCGCAAAGCGCCGAACGTAGGCGAGGCCGTCCACCAAGAGTTGCTGCTTGAGCCGGGGCGAATACGCCGCCAGGGAGATGTTGCGGGCCACGGTGCCGCCGGGCTGCACCTCCACCTGGGCGGCTTCGTCGGCGTTGATCCGGACGTAGTCGTAGCTTAGATCGCAGCCCCACGCGCGCCCCGTGCCCGGGCCGTCCCCGACCGCGACCTCCCAGCGAACGGTGTCGGCGGCGAGGAGGCGTTCGAGGCCGACGGAGGGGGGTAGGGGGACGGGACGACCCGCCTCGACGAGGTCGACGCCCTGGGCGCGGATCGAGATGGACGCGGGGGTGACGGTGCAGTGGGCGTCGAGGCAGGCCTGCCCGGCGGCGGCGGCGATGCGGCCCCAGTCCGGCTTGCCGGCGAAGACGCTGCACTTGAAGAGGCTGCTGCGGCAGCAGCCCTTGGCGATGGTGCGTGCGCTCGCATCGTCGGGTGCGCCGCGCACGGTGACCTCGAGCAGCCGCGTCGCCCCCTCGCCGTCGCGTGCCACCTCGACGGCGAGGGCACGCATCACGGCGGCCAAGGCCTGGGAGAACACGGTTGCGGCGTCTCCTTCCGCGAACACGCCCGACGCCCCGGATGCGAGGGCGATGAAGGAGTCGTTGGTCGACGTGTCGCCGTCGACGGAGATCGCATTGAAGGTGGTCTCGATGTGTTCGCGCACCATGGCCTGCAACGCCGTGGGCGACACCGCGGCATCGGTGCAAACGAAGCCGAGGGTCGTGGCCATGTTCGGGTGGATCATCCCGGAGCCCTTGGCGATTCCCAGGAGTCGGACCGGCGATGCGGCGCCCGGCAGCAAGACCTCGAGGTAGGCCACCTTCGTGCACGTGTCGGTCGTGAGAATGGCCTGGGCGAAGTCGGAGATCCCCGTTCGGTCGTCCGTCGCGGCGTCGATCAGCGCGGGAATCGCCTTGGCGACGACCTCGACGTTGAGTGGTACCCCGATGACGCCGGTGGACAGGGTGGCGACGGTGTCCTCGGAGACGCCGAGGGCCTCGGCGGTGGCCTTCGCCATGGCTTCGTTCGCGGCGATGCCGGCGGCTCCGTTCATGGCGTTGGCGTTGCCGCTGTTGACGACGACGGCGCGGACGGCGTGGCACGGCACCAGGGCGCGGTTGCGGTCCACACACGGCGCGCGGACCGGGTTTCGCGTGAAGGCGCCGGCCGCCGTCGCTGGCCCGTCCACCACGATGGCTCCGAGATCGAGGCGCGTGCGCTTGATCCCGGCGTGGATCCCGGCGAAACGAAATCCCTTGGGTGGTGGGCCAAGGTCCTCGATATGGGTGACGGGATCGTACGTTTGGGTCACGTCCATGCGCCTTTCATGCCGGGAAGGCCGGTGGAGGGCGGTTCGGGGGCAGCAAGGCCGAGGTGGGGGGCCAGGCCGAGCACGCGATTGAGCGAGACCAAGGCCTGGGAGGCGGCGCCCCGCATGAGGTTGTCGATGGCCGCGAAGACGGGAACGAGACCCGAGCGCGCCACGGGGCCCACGGCGATCCGGGCGTCGTGGCAACCGACCACGTGGCGCAGTCCGAGCCGCGCGTCGGGAGCGTCGAGGACGTGTACGTAGGGGTGCTCGGCGTAGGCGTCGCAAAGGACCGAAAGGAGGTCCTCGGGGCGACCACGGGGGCGAACGAAGGCCGTGACCAGAAGTCCCCGCACGATGGGCAACAATTCGGTCACGAAGCAGACCGACGTGCCGAGGTGACGCTCGATCTCCGGGACGTGCCGGTGCGCTCCGACCTTGTACGGGTAGACGTTGTCGGCCAGCTCGCAAAAGTGCAGGTGCTCGGCGACGCCCTTGCCCGCTCCGGAGGCGCCGCTCTTGCCGACGATGGCGACCGGCTCGGGCGCGATGGCGCCGTTCCGCAGCAAGGGCACGAGGGCGAGCAGGGACGCCGTGGGGTAGCATCCGGGATTCGCGACGAGGCGGGCCCCACGCAAATCGTCCGGCCAAAGCTCGAAGATCCCGTACGGGACGTTCGGGCGCGTTCGGTGTGCATCGGAGAGATCGATCACCGGGGCGTTGGTCCGGCCTGCGATGGCCTCGGTCCAGGCGCGGGATGCGTCGGCGGGCAGCGCCAGTGCGACCGCTGCGCAGCCTTGGAGGGCCGCTTGGTCCTGCGGGGAGAGATCGGTGGTCGTGTGGGCGGACACGGGGACCGGGTGCAACGCGGGGTGCCGGTCGAGCAGCCGCACGAGCACTTGGCCCGCGTAGCCGGTGGCGCCGAAGACGACGACCGGGGACGTGCCTTGGGAGGTCACGACCGGTGGATAGGCGAAGTATGGATTCATATGCAAGATGTATGCGGCAGTTTGCGGCCTGTATGCTGCATAATAGGCGTGCTCTTGCATAACTGGTGGGCGCCCGGGACCCGTGGCACCGGCAGACGACGTTCGGGCACGCCCCCACTCGTCGAAGGCGCAGCGACGGCCGGCCCGCCGGGCAGGAGAACGCCCGCGCGTTCGCCCGAGCCGGCGGCACGCCCGTGCCCCGGCGGGAGGGGCCGGGCCTTGACAAGCGGGCGGCCGTGGGTAGAGTTCCGGGCCCCAAGCGGGAATAGCTCAGTTGGTAGAGCGCAACCTTGCCAAGGTTGAAGTCGCGAGTTCGAGTCTCGTTTCCCGCTCCGCCCCGGCCTCCGCCGGGGCTTTTTCGTGGGGCAGCGGCGCGGTTCGTCTCGCTCGGAGCAGCGCCGGCCTCGAAGCCGGTCTCGCGGCGCGGCCGGCGGCGCTCGTCGGCGCGACCGC
>RFGU01000045.1 GCA_003696955.1 Deltaproteobacteria bacterium
GTTACGTTCGTGACGTGGTAGGTGTGCTGGTTCCAGATCGCCCGGGCGGCCACCCATTTGTCCTGGGGATCTTCGAGCACGAAGATGCCGTTGACCGTATTGTGGGCGGGAACGACGATCTCCGCGTGGTCGTCCTGATCGACGTCGGCGACCACGGGGTTCTCGAGGATCGTCCCCGACGTGATGTCGAATTGGCTGAGCACGTCCCCCGTGTCGCCGTCGTAGATCCGCAGCTTCTGTTCGTCGCGGTAGACGACCTCGGCCCGACCGTCGCCATTGAAGTCGAAGAGGGTCGAGCCCGTCGACCCACTCGAGGCGTCCGTGGTGGGCGAGGACCAGCGCACCCACGCCGACTCGCAGTAGGCGGGCAAATTGTTGGGATCGCACTCCGGATCGAAGACGTAGTAGCCGGAGTATCCCGCGGCGGCGATCTCCGGTTTCTCGTCGCCGTCGAAGTCGCCCACCGTCGGCGGACCGCCCCACCGCTGACCGAAGGTCACGGGGCCGAGGATCACGTTGCCGGTCACGGGATGGTAGACGGTCACCGTGCCGTCTTGGTTCGATTGGGAGCCGACCAGGACGATCTCCGGCTCGGGCGTGCCCTCGTCGAAATCCGCCACCGCCACGTAGCCCGCCACCATGCCTACGACGTTGGCCGGCGTCTTGTCGGCTCCCGTGAGGCCGTCGAAGATGCGGTTGCCGGTGACGACGTCCGGCGTACCGTCGAGATCCACGTCGGCGACGCCGGAGAGGATCCCCCACCAACCGGTGCCGACGCTGTTGTTCCACATGGTGGTCAGCGTGTTGTTCTCGAAGCGAAGGGCCATGCCCGCGTACACGATCTCGGGGGGGCCCTGGCCGTCGAGGTTCGCGATGGCGACGCCGCCGTCGGCGTGTCCCCAGCCTCCGGTGACGCTGGCCGCCTGGGAGGTGGCGATGACGTTCCCGAGGTGGTCGGTCACGACGACCTGGTGGGTTCCGTATCCCCCGAAACCACCCATCTGAAGCCCGACGATCTCGAGGTCCATGTCACCGTCGAGATCGGCCACGGCGAGTTGGCTGCGCGTGCCGAAGACCTGCGTCGGCGATCGATACAGCTCGGAGCAGTCCTGACCGTCGAGCACCACGAGCTTGCCCTGCTCACTGCCCGAGTTCCACACGGTGACGAGGATCTCGATGGAGCCGTCGTTCTCGAGGTCGGCCACGACCGGCGTCATGATGACCGCGTGCTGCTCCCAGGAGCACTTGATCACCGGATCGACGAACTCGGAGAACTCGGGCTTGCAGAACTCGTCGCAATCGGGATCGCCCGGAAAGCACGTACCGAGATCGGTCTCGGCGGCCACGTCGAACTTGATCCCACCGGAGTCGGACGTACCGCCGCCGGTCACGCTCGTCGCCCCCGACGTCGCGGTGGACGTGTCGCCGGCGCTCGTGCCCGTACCCGTGGCACTTGCGGAGCCGACGGAATCGCTCGCCCCCGACGACCCCGCGGTCGCCGTGGTCACGCCGGACGTCGCCGTGGCGCTGCCGGTCGCCGATCCGTCCTCACCGCCGCCCCCCGAACAACCGGCGAGCAGACCGGCGAATCCGAAGCAACCAAGCTGACATACGAAGGAAATGGATCGGGTGCGTCCCCCCATAGGGCCACCCTACCGCGCCGGCCGGCGGCGACGCAACGTGGTCGCGCACCCCCTGCGGGGCGACTGCGGCGCCGCATCCCTTGCGACGCCGGAACGGGACCGATTACCCTGACACTCGGAGATGGCACGTGGATCGAACACACGTGGCGGTCGAGGACGGGCCTTCGGATTGCGGGCCGTGATCGTCGCCGCCGTACTTTGCATCGTCGTCGTCGCGTTCCAACGATGGGGCGCAACGCCGCCGCCTGCGAGCGACGAACCTGCGTCGGCCGGAACGCCCACCCTTCCCGGCGCCGGGCGCGACCCGGTGCACGGTGGGGTGGACGGCCCCCACACGGCCGGGGTCACGGGCAGCGTACATGCGCGGGAGGACGGGCGGCCGATCCGCGGCGCCGTCGTCTGTGCCGTCGCGACCGACGAGCGCCTGCCCACGCGGCAGCGCGAGGTTCCCCGATGCACCCACACCGACGCACATGGGGCCTTCCGCATCGACGGCCTCCCACCGGGGGCGCACCGCATCGTCGCCTCGGCACCGACGTTCCTTCCGGCGGCGCGACCTCCAAGCGACGACGCACCGGCCCTCGTGCTCGCCCCCGATGCCGTCCTCGAGGACGTCGACCTCGCCCTCGACGGCGGCGGCGTGGAGGTGCGGGGCGTCGTCGAGGACGCCGCCGGAGGGCCGATCGAAGGGGCGTGGGTCTCCGTTCGCGGCGGCTTCGGCCCATCCGTCACCGTGACCTCGGATGCGCAGGGCGAGTTCGTGGCGTGGGTGCCCCCGGGTTCGGGCAGCGCATCGGCGACGGCCGACGGCTATGCCAGCGGTCGAGACAACGGGCTGGTGCCCGGCCACCGTTTCGTCGTCAGGCTGCTGCCCGCCTCGGTA
>RFGU01000253.1 GCA_003696955.1 Deltaproteobacteria bacterium
GGGTGGCGCTGGGCGGTTCCATCGCGGGGGCGATCCTGGGCCTTGCCCTGTCGGACGCCCCCGGCGATCCGGACCGCGTCCGGCCCGCACTGCTCGGGCTTCGCACCACCTTGGATCCGGCGCGGGCACGAAACGAGCGCCACCCGCCGTCGCTCGTCGGCACTGCAGCGCCGACCTGGTACTTCCGGGACGGCGGCGGGCGCATGCGCTTCCTGCTCGAACTCGGCGGGCTTGCGGGCTCCCGCACCGAGGCCGATCCCCGGCCGCAGATCACCGGCGACGCCCCCGCCCTGCGCGAGGACCGCCTCGCCTTCGGCGCCGCCGTCGATCTGGCGGTGGCCCTGCCGTACCCGGCCATGGCCCCCGACCGGTCGAGCTATCTCGGCGCTGCCGAACTGCGCTTCAAGCCCGAGGTGCAGGTACGGCGCCACCGGTACCGATCGTCCGGAGCCGACCGGGTGGTCGAGCGCACCATGCTCCTCCCCCTGACCGTGGGCGTGCGGTGGCATCTGTCCCCGCGCCAGCGCTTCACCCTCTATCTGGGACCGCGCTTCGATTTCGTTCGGTCGTGGACGCTATCCGGCGGGGACGGGGACGACGCCATCGGACGCGGCCCCGCGGCCTTGGGGCCCCTCTATGGCGAGGCGTGGTACGACATCGACGTGCCGTTTTCGTTGCTGGCGAGGCGCCCGCCGCGGCGCGTTCACGTCGTGGGCCTGCTGTCCTTCGGGTACGTGCACTCGCGTTTCGACGGACGCAGCTTCAACATCTCGGGCGCAATCGGGTTCACGGGCCCCGTCGTGGCGTCGTGGACGTTGCGGCTTCGGGATCGTCGAACCCGCTGGGGGGCGCAGCTCGTCGCCGGCACGTGGATCGGCAACGGCGTCGCGCCGTTCTTCGCCGTGGGGCTTTTGCCTCCGAAGGGAGCGTACGGACCATGACATCGGGATCCTCCGTCCGATTTCACCGTGGCGCCGCATCGATGGTCGCCGGGCTCGTAGCGTGCGTCGCAAGCGGCGGGTGCCTGCAACCGGAGTGCTCCCAACCGGACTATACCTCGGCGGAGTGCCGCGTGCTCGCCGAGAACGAACTGGCGCGCCTTGCGACCTCGAGCGGCATCGAGGTGCGCTTCCAGAACGCGGCTGCGTTCGCCCGGGACGATGCGAGCACGTGGTATGCGACGGGGGTCCTCGAGGACGCAGGCGGCGGCGTGGTGCGTGCCCGCGTGGCGGCGCCCGGGCCCTTCGCGATCTCCTTCGAACCGAGCGAGCGCGCCCCGGCGGAGATCTCGGTTCGCCTCGAGAACGTCGATCCCCGTGCGACGGTCGTGATTCGCTCCCCACAGGGGACGGAGGTCCTCGGGCCGGCACCGATCTTCGAGTCGGTGCGCGAGGTGACCGTGCCCCTCGGCGCCGTGGGGCCGTCGTGGATCGCCGGGGCGGTACCCTGCGCGGATCGCATGCGGCTCGCCGCCGTCGGCGACGTGCAGACGAATCCGCAGCAGTTCGAGCGGATCGTCGACGTGCTGCAGGACGACGCGGCCGACGAGGACGCGCCGCCCTTGCTCGGGCTTTTGTTCCTCGGGGATCTGACGGAGTTGTCCGAGGACGTGGAGTTCGAACTCGTCGCCGACCTCTTGCGCCGGATCCCGGTGCCCGTGGCGGTGGTGCCCGGCAACCACGACGTGTTCGCGTCCACGCGGGCCATCTACAACCGGACCTTCGGGCCGGGCAACTACGCCTTCGAAGCGTGCGGGGTCCACGTGGCCATGCTCGATACGGGCAACGGCACGCTCGCTGCCTCGGTCGAAGGCAGGTTGCCCGCACTCTTGCACGCCACGGCCTCGGCGACGAAGGCGAATCTCGTGGGCACCCACTACCCGCCCCATCCCGAACTCACCGGCAACGGGTGGGCCGACGAGGCCGTGGCGGCCCATCTCTTGGTGGAAGCGGCCTATGCCGGCGTCGACGTGGTGCTCGCCGGCCACATCCATGCGCTGCTCGACTTCCCACGGGTTCCCGTCGGCGACCGGACCCTGCGGCAGATCGTGACGGGTACGGGGGGTGCGAACCAGGGCAAGGCGGTGGCGCGCTACGGCTACGTGGATCTGCTGCTCGAAGACGGTGCCCCCGTGAGCCCGTGCTTTCGGGAGGTGCCGCCGCCCAACTGGGACGGCCTTTCCAATCCGCCCTTGTCGGACGCCCTGCCCAACTGCCCGGACCGCCCCTGACCGGTCCGGCACTCCGGTCTGCGCCGCACCGACGGTACGGGGCGCCTACGCGGCCGCGGCGGCGCCGGCCGAGGGCCCTTCGGTAGCGGCGACGCGCACGCTCGCCCCGGGCGCGGGCGGCCCGGTAGACGAGCCTCGGGGCGCGTTCGGATATGGGCACGGCGCGCGTGACCGAACGCTGCGGTCGGCCTGCTAGGCTCGGCGTCCCGTGGCCCCCGAGCCGCCCGTGTCTACGCCGGAGCCCGCGACCGGGCGCTCGAAGCGCGCGTTTGTGTGGGCGGCGTCCTTCGTCGGGGCCGCGGTGCTCGTGGCGCTCGCCGAGCAGGTCATGCCCGTGATTCCGCGCAGATGGGCGTGGCCCGACCCCGCCTGGGCGAGTGCGGCCATCGTCGCGTTCGGTCTGTATGCGTGGGTTCGCGCCCACCGCATGGCCGTCCTCCTCGATCCCGTGGCGCGCGCGGACGGCCTGCCGCGCTACTCGCGGCGCGTTCTGTGGGGGAGCGGCTGGGTGTCGTTCCTGGCGCTGCTCGTGTTGCCGCTGCGGCTCGGCGAGCTGTCTCGTCCGTGGCTCCTCGATCGCAGCGGCGTGGGCAGCGTGCGGCTTCCCGAGGCCCTCGCGGCCACCGCGGCCGAGCGGCTCGCCGACGGCATCGCCCTGTGCGCCCTGCTGGCGGCGGGGCTCGCCTCGTTCGCAGGGGCGCCCGACGCGGTGGCGACCCTCGTCCGCTCCGGGACGTTCTTCTTCGTCGCGTTCGCCGCGGGGGCCGGTGTCTTGGCCTACGTCGCGGCCCGGCCCGGGCGGATCGCTGCGGCGTGTGCCCGTCTGGTGCGCGGTCGGTCCGGGCTTGCGGCCCGCCTTGCGGCCGCCGTCCATCGTGTGGCGGCCACCTTGCGCCACCTGGGGTCGGTGCGGGCCGCGGTCGCGTTCGCGGCGTGGACCGTGGGGTACTGGGGACTTGCGGTGCTCTATCCGTGGCTTCTGGCCCATGCCGCCGGACTCGACCTCTCGCCCGGGGCGGCGGCCCTGGTGGTCGCGGCGATCGGGCTTGCGATCCAGCTTCCGGGCGGGCCGGCACAGGTGGGAAGCTTTCATTTCGGGGCCGCCTTGGCCCTGTCGGCCGTCGGCGACGCCGCATCTGGCGACGCCGCGCTCGACTTCGTGACGTGGCTCTACGCGCTGCAGGTCGTAGGCACGGCCCTCCTTTCGTTGGTGGGCCTTGGGGTGCTCGCCTCGGGCCGGGCCGCACATGGTTCGGGCGCGGGGCACTCGGACGGCCCTGGCGGTTCCCGGGGCTGAGGCGCCGCCCGGCCCGCGGCGACGGTGGCCTTGGTGGCCGCCCTCGCTCCCTGGCGGCCCGAGGATGGGGCGGGCGGGCGCGCGTTGCGATGTCGGCGAGGCCATGGGTATCCTTCCGGCCCGCGCCGGCCGTCGCCGGACGCGACGCCAACTCGGAGCACGCCATGCGACCTTCCCCGACCCATCCGCGCATCCGCCGATCCCTCCTGTGCGCCGTGGCTCTGGCCGCCGTCGTGGGGTGCGGCAAGAACAAGGCCGGCTCCAAGGCGCCGGGCGCCGCCGTCGATCTCGAGGCCAAGGCGGCCGAGGCCAAGAAGGCCGCGCGGGTGGGGAGCCTCGTGGAACTGGCCAACCAGGATCTGCAGAACGGCCGGTACGTCTCGGCGGCCAAGCGTGCCGAGGAGGCCCTCGCCGAGAATCCCCAGAGCGCCGACGCCTATGCGGTCCTCGGCGCCGCCCGGTGGCGTGCCGGGGACTTCGCCGGATCGACCGAGGCCTTCGAGAAGGCCCTCGAGTTCGACGCCACCAACTTCGGTGCCATCGTCGGTCTCGGCCGCAACCTCCAGGCCGCCGGCAAGCTCGAGGAGGCCATCGAGGTCCAGGACCGGTTGCTGGCCAAGGAGAAGGATCAGGTGGATCCCATGCTGCGGAAGCTCCGCAGCCTCTACGCCCTGGTCCGGCCCGACGAAGCGATCCCGCTGCTCGACAACATCTTCAAGTTCCTGCCGGCGGACGACCCCGAGCTTCCCGTGGTGCAGGCCTATGCCGCCTTCCTTCGCGCCCTCGAGGGCAAGGGGAAGATGCTCGAACGCACGGGCGAGAAGGGGACGACCGACGCCGGGATCGACGCGCGCCTCGGCCTCAAGCACGGCCTCGCCGTGGTCGGGGGCGAACCGGTGCGCGCCGTGTTTCTCGAACTGCGGGAGGAGGCCATCGTCGATCCGGGGCTCGTGAAGAAGCTCGGCCTCGAGAAACTCGGCGAGGTGGCCATGGCGGGCACCGACGAGAAACGGGACCTGGTCCTGTTGCCCAAGGTGGCCATCGGCAAGGTGGAGCTTGCCAACGTGCCTGCCCTCGTGCAGCCCCTCGGGGACTACGAGCCCCTCCTCGGCGAGATTCCCATCATCCTGGGGCGCCAGGCCATGCACGCCCTCGGTCGGATCACCTTCGACTTCCGCGGCCGCTCGCTCACCGTGGAGCCGTCGAGCGACGCTGCGCCGGAGGGTGCGTCCGAGGTTCCGCTGCTCATGCTGGACATGAAGGTGGCGCTGGCGCCCGCCGTCCCGATCTCCATCGACGGGTCGGACCACCGGTTCTTCGTCTACTTCGGTGGCGTCTACCAGGGCACGGCCGCGATCTCGAAGAAGCACTACCTCAAGAGTGGCCACCTCCCGCGCGAGATCGACGACCCGGAGGATCCGGAAGCGGGCCTCAAGATGGTCTATCTCGACAAGGTCCGCGTAGGCGACCTCGAACTGGCCGGCGGCGGCGGCCTCGTGCTGGTCAACGAGCCGCCGGACGCGATGCTCGGCCAGGTGCTCGGTCTCGCCGGGTTCGAACTGGGCGGCTACCTGAACTACGCGGTGCTCAACGATCTGCGCGTGACGTACGACCTGCCGGCGGGCAAGGCGTTCGTGGCCCGGTGAGGGCCGGGTCGCGCGGCATCGCAGCGAGGATCGCGGCGTGGATCCGTTCACGGCGCGTGCGCCGGGTCCGTAACCTGGCGGATTTCGTGGAAGGCAGGCGCGTCGTCTTCGAAGCGCGCGCGGTGGCCGATCCGCCCCTGATCGAGCCCCTCGAGCGCACGCCGTGCCTGGCGGCGGTCTATCGTGCCTGGCCCCCTGCGACGACGGTGGGGGTCGACGGGGCTTCGGCCGGAGGGTCGCGGGGGTTCGAGGTCCGCGCCGAGGCCTTCGCCCCGTTCTTCACGGACACGTTCGGTCACCGTGTCCGCGTGCTGCCGGCGAGCGACGAGGATCTGGTAGCGCGCCACGATGCGTTGCTCGCGGCCTACGGCATCAATCTTCGCTGCGAGGTCTTGGCGGTCCCCGCGAGCTGTCGGGTTCGCGTCGAGGGGTGGGTGCGGTGCGGTCGGCGCGTCCGCGGCTCACCGCACCGGGAGGATGGGGGCGAGATCGAGGTGGAACTCATCGAGCTTCGGGCCCTCGAGCCGTTGTTCGAGGTGCCCCGTGCCGTAGCGGTCGAGGGGACCTACGAGGAGTGACCGTAGGCGAGCGGGGCCGGCCCATGGCCCGGGCCCGTTGCCCGGATGTTGCCCGGGCGTCGAATCTGGCATCGTAGGGCCATGCGTCGCATCGTCTCCCTCGCATTCGTCCTACACGTGCTGCCCGCCTGCGCGGGAGACGACGGTGGCGGCACGAGCGAAACGGAGGCGACGGCAGGGAGCACCGCAACGTCCGGCGACGGCTCGGGCACGGCCGACTCGACCGGAACCGAGGGGGGAACGACGGCGACCACGTCCGGGACGACCGCGGGCTCGACCGGCGGGGGATCGACCACGGCGGACTCGACCTCGAGCGGCGGTGGAACGACCGGAGGTGGTGACGACGTGTGCGCTCGGTGGAACGCCGACCGGGCGGACCTGTCGGAGGGGACGTGGACGGGGGACGTGGGCACGTGCGATCCCGGTGACCTCGAAGGCGGCGCGCGGGAGCGGGCGCTCACCTTGGTCAACCTCTATCGGTTCCTCGCCGGCTTGCCCGAGGTCACGCTCGATCCGGTCAGGAATCAAAAGACCCAGGCCTGCGCCCTCATGATGGACGCCAACGGCAGCCTGTCCCACGATCCGCCGCCGAGCTGGGCCTGCTACTTTGCCGACGGCGCCGAGGCGGCGGGCAAGAGCAACATCTCGTCGGGACCGGCGGTCTCCTCGGTGGACCTCTACATGGTGGATCCGGGCAACGCGACCACCCTGGGGCATCGCCGGTGGATCCTGTCCAACACCCTCGGCCCCATCGGGATCGGGGGCACCAGCGGGGCATCGTGCATGTGGGTGCTCGGCGGCAACGGGAATGCGGGCGCCGAGTTCGTGGCCTGGCCGCCGGCCGGCGTGTTCCCGGTGCAGGCCGTGGCGCCGAGTTGGACGAGCATCGACGAGACCGGATGGTCCATCCAGTCCGACGGCATCGACCTTTCGGGGGCGGTGGTCTCGATCACCCGGGACGGGCAACCGCTGGCCGTGGACGTCACGCAACTCGCCTCGGGCTACGGCAGTACGTACGCGATCTCCATGGTGCCCCAGGGCTGGACGACCACACCCGGCGACTACCACGTGGAGGTGACCGGCATCTCGACCCCCATCGCCTACGACGTGCAGGTGGTGGATTGCGGCGGTTGACCGCGGCGAGCGGGATCCGGACGAATTGACTCCAGGTTCGCCGTGCCCCGATTGGGCCATGGGCGGCGGTTCGCCGATTTGATAGGCTCGACGGCGATGCGGAAGAATCACCTGTCCTTGTCCTGCGCGATCACCCTGTCCATCGGCCTCGGCGCTTGCGGCGACGACGGTTCGCGGGAGAGTGCGACCTCGAACGCCACGGGCGCGACGAGCGGCGTTACCGCCAGCGGCACCACGGTGGCGACGTCCGGTTCGGGCACCACCTTGGCCTCGGCGACGGACTCGATGGGTTCCGACTCGGCCACCACGGGCACCGGGACGGCCACGACCGGCACGGGCACGGCGACGGGCTCCGGGACGGCCGGTTCGACCGGCACGAGCGCGACCGGAACGACGGGCGGCACGGCAACCGCCGGGTCCTCCGGGACGACCGGGGGCGTCTGCCCGGACGGGGAGATCGTCTGCGAGGGCGACACGGCCAAGGTCTGCGACGGGATGGGCGGGTTCACGTCCGAGACACCGTGCCCCGACGTGTGCGTGGAGGGGCTCGGTTGCGCCACCTGCGTGCCCGGCGAGGCCCAGTGCAACGGAGATACGGTGGAGGTCTGCGACCCGAACGGCGAGATGTTCGTCCCCACGGAGACGTGCGACCCGATCCAGGGCCAGACCTGCGACGCCCAGCTCGGCCAGTGCACGGGCGCGTGCAGCAAGGGCGCGCTCGGGCTCTCGTACATCGGGTGCGACTACTACCCGAC
>RFGU01000254.1 GCA_003696955.1 Deltaproteobacteria bacterium
CGGGCGGGTGGTGGACGGCGAGCGGCGGGCCGCGGGCGGCGGACGGACGGGGGACGGGGCGGCCGTGATCGGGGCGTGCGGTGGAGCGTCGGCAACGGTAGGAAAGTTCGTGTCCCTCTCGAACGTCCTCGGCGACGGCCTGCGGCGGGGGCGGCTGCGCGTGGGCGTGGTCGCCGAGGGGACGTTCGACCCGGCGTCGCCCTCCTGCGATCTCTACGCGGCACGGGTCGCCCAGGCCCTGCGGCGCGAGGGCTGCGAGGTGCGGACGATCTCGACGGGCGCAGGCGCTCGGTTTCGTGCACGGACGATCGTCGCCGCCCTGGCGTGCTCCTTTCGGGCCGTCGTCGTGGTGCCAGGACGCGGCGTCACGCAGGT
This sequence comes from Deltaproteobacteria bacterium, assembly GCA_003696955.1. Classification (GTDB taxonomy): domain Bacteria; phylum Myxococcota_A; class Polyangia; order Nannocystales; family Nannocystaceae; genus J032. Next base: position 376 of record RFGU01000254.1, read on the forward strand.
CGCCGCCCTGCTGCGCCTGAGACGCCCGGGCACGCCCGTCTTCGAGGCCGTGCCCGCGCCCCTGGCCCTCCCGCGCCCACCGACCCGTCTCCGCCGTCCGCTCGTCCACCGTATCGCGCGAGCCATGGGACGCGCCGACCGGCGGACGGCGCGGTGCACCGTCGAGAGGCCGTTGTTGCCCGACTCCTGGATCCCGCCGTCTTCGCCGCCCCCTTCGGTGCGAGCCCCTGCGGCCGGATTCGTGGCCATCTGCCCCCGGACCATCGAGGACGTCGCCACGGGCCGTCGTCTCCTCCTCGGGATCGCCCCCATTGCCCGACGGACGGCTCCCCACGAGTTCCAAGCGACCTTCTTCTGCGACCGAAGGCCCCGCCCCCACCTCGAGCGGTTGGCGATGGAACTCGGGATCGAGCACCACGTGGGATTGCCCGCCCCCGTCGCCCCCGCGGCGCTGGCCCGCGCCATCTTCGATGCCGACCTCGCGATCTGCCCCGCCACGGCCCGGCCCGACCGCGACGTCCCGCCCCTGCTGTGCGCGGCCGGCCGCGGGGTGCTCGTGGCCGCCGACCCACGCATCTGCGTGCCGGCGGGGCTGCGTCCCGGATACGCGACCCTCGACCTCGGTACCGACGCATCGGGCGTCACCCGAGCCCTGACGATGGCGCGCTCGATCCCCGACGACGCACGAACGTTCCGCACCCGCCTCGCCGCCCGGCAGGTTCGGCGTCTCGCGGAGCCAGTGGGCGGCCCCGATCCCCTCGGTGCGGCCCTGCTGACCGAGCTCTCACGCAACGCCGCGTAGACCCGCCGCGACCGAGTCGGAGGAGCCGCGGGACCGAAGCGCCCATGCCGCCTGCCGCCCACCGTCGGGCGTCGTCGCGGCCTACCCCCACCGGCGTCCACCAACTGCCGCAGTCCCCGTGCCCGTCGCCGTTCGCCGCTCGCCGTCGCCGTTCGCCGCCCGCCGTTCCTCCCGCCGCTGCCCGTTCGCCGTCCGCCCCCACCGCTCGCCGTACCGGTCCGCGACCGGAGTTGTAGCGCAACGCCCCTCGTCCACACGGATCGCTCGGCCGGCCAGGGGCGTGCTGCTAGACTCGCGCGCCATGCCCGACGCCCCCCACCTCGTGCACTGGGCCGATCACGCCGCACGCCGCACCCTCGCAGCGCATCCCGACACCTCCCCCGTCGTCGTGGCCGCCGGGATCACGCCCTCCGGCGTGGTGCACATCGGCAACTTCCGCGAGGTGATCACCGTGGACTTCGTCGCCCGGGCGCTCGCCGACCAGGGGGCCGAGGTGGACTTCCTCTACTCGTGGGACGACTTCGACGTCTTTCGCAAGGTTCCCAAGGACGTACCCGACCCCGAGGCCCTCGCCGAGCACTTGGGCCGCAGCATCGCCGACGTACCGGATCCCTGGGGCTGCCACGAAAGCTACGCCGCCCACCACGTCGAGACCTTCGAAGCCAGCCTCGAGCCCCTCGGGATCCGCCCGCGTTTCGTGCGGCAGCATCGCATGTACCGTTCGGGCGCCTACGCCGCCGGGATCCGCCGCGCCCTCGAGCACGCCGAGCGGATTCGGACCATCTTGAACGATGCGCGCAGGACCCACGGCGCCAAGCGGCTCCTACCCGACGACTGGCTGCCGCTCGCGGGCTTTTGCGACGCCTGCGGCCGCGACGACCTGGTGTTCTCCTGGGACGGTGGCGACCGGGTGACGGCTCGATGCAACCGCTGCGGCCACACGTCGACGACCCACCTGCCGGACGGCGGCAACCTCAAGCTGCCGTGGCGGGTGGACTGGCCCATGCGGTGGGCCCACGAGCGGGTCTGCTTCGAGCCCGGCGGCAAGGACCACAGCTCGGCCGGGGGCTCCTACGACACCGCCCGCCGCATCGTCGCCGAGGTCTACGACTGGACGGCCCCCGAGTACGTGGGCTACGACTTCGTACGGATCAAGGGGGAGGCCGGCAAGATCTCCAGCTCCCGGGGCGGCGTCGTCACCGTGGCCGACTGCCTCGAGATCTACGAACCCGAGGTCCTGCGCTGGATCTTCGCCAGCTACCGCCCCAACACCGAGTTCCAGATCTCCTTCGACCTCGACGTGCTCAAGCTCTACGAGGACTACGACCGGGCCGTGCGACTGGCCCACGAGGCCGAGGACGGCTCGCGCAGCGACAAGAAGCGGCGGATGGCGCGCAGGACCCTGCAACTTTCCCGGGTCGACCACCGTCCCGTGGAGCCGGGCACCTCGCCCCCCTACCTCCCGGCCTTTCGTCCCCTCTCGGTCGCGTTGCAGATCTTCGACGGCGACGTGGAGGCGGCGCTCGACTTCTACCGGCGCGCCGAGGATCTGCCCCCCGACGATCCTGCCGCCGCCGAGCGTTTTCGCAGCCGCGCTCGGTGTATTTGGAACTGGATCGAACGATTCGCCCCCGACGACTTCCGCTATCGCCTGCGCACCGAGCCGGTGGCACGTGACCTCGAGCCCGCCCACCGCGAGGCGCTCGCCCGGATCGTCGCGTTCCTGCGGGATACGCCCCGTCCGACGGAGGCCGAAGCAGCCGACGCCCTGCGCGGGATCGTCACGAACGTGCCCGGAGGCGGCCGTGCGTTCTATCCGGTGGTCTACGACCTGCTGCTCGGCCGCGACCGCGGGCCCAAGCTGAGCACGCTGCTCGCGGCCGCGGGCGGTAAGCGCATCGTGCCGCTCCTCGCCCCCTCGCTCGGCGAGTGACGCGCCCCCGGGCCCGGCTTCAGAGCTTGCCGAAGTCGGCCTTGGTGTCGATGCGCGTGCGGATCCGCATGTGCGGAATGGACTCGTCGGGGCGCGGCCCGGGGTCCTCGGGCGCCGGATCGGGGTCGAGGGGCGGGGCGGAGGTGGCGCGGTCGGCCTCCTCCAAACGCTCGGACAGCCAGGCCCGCATCGTCTCGTCCACCTCGCCGAATTCCACGCCGACGTGCCATCGGCCGGGGCGATCCGGGGCCGCGACGCACCGCACGACCGTCGCCGGCAGGGAGAACACCTCCTCGCCGGAGGGGCCGAGGGGCAAGAGTTCCACGGCGTCACCGGGTTCGAGCGCGGCGGGGAGCCGGATCAATGCCCCGACCATGGACGCATCGAGCATGGTGGCGGGGCGGAAGTCGCGGCCGTCGCTGCAGACGACCCGGAGACGAACGGCGTGTCGCTCGGCGCGGCGTCGATCGTCGCCCATGGTCAGCCTCCTCCACCCGGGCCCACGGGCGGCGCCGAACCGAAGGTGATGCTCCTTGCGCCAACCATCGACTCGATCATGCGCCGTTCGGCGAGGGACTGCAAGAACGGTATCGGGGCGGATCCGCCCGTTGGCTCCAAGAAACCGACACCTGGCAGCACGGCGACCGGCCGCGTCGTAGGAGGTCTACGTCCCCGTCAGCCGATCCACGCCGGCCGAGATCCGCGCGCGGATCCGCATGTGCGGCAGGGACTCGTCGGGCTTCGGTCCGTCGTTGGCCGACGGCGGCGGGTCGGGGTCCACGGTCGTGCCGTAGACCGGCGGCATCTCGCACGTCAACCTTCGCAGGGACTCGAGGACCTCGTCGTCCACGTCCTCGAAGGCGAGGGCCACGTGCCAGCGGTCGGCCCGGTCCTCCGCAGGCTCGACCCGCACGACGCGGCCCTTGACGGCGAACAGCACGTCCCCTGCGTCCCCGAGGGGCAAAAGCTCCACGCTCGTCCCCACCTCGAGGGACCACGAGGTCCGAAATCGGACGCCGCCGAGGGAGAGATCGAGGACGGTACCGGGCCGAAACGCCCGGCCGTCGCTGCAGACGAGCCGGAACGTCACGGGATATCTGCGCGTTCGGCGGCGTTCCTTGGCGGTCATACGACCTGGGCATCGCCCGCCGGCGGCAGGGCTTGAGCCATGGAGTACCCTTGCGCCCCGCCATGACCGAGGTCGTCGTCTACCACAATCCCCGCTGCAGCAAGAGCCGCGCCACCGTGGCCCTGCTTCGAGCGCGCGGCATCGAACCGCGCATCGTGGAGTATCTGAAGACGCCCCCTTCGACCGACGAGGTTCTCGAACTCGCCCGCAGGCTCGGGCGCCCCGTGGTCGAGATCCTTCGACGCAAGGAGCCGGAATACGCCGATCTGGGACTTTCTCCGGACACACCCGACCCGGTGGCCGCCGAGGCGGTCGCCCGGCACCCCCGACTGCTCGAACGGCCCATCGTCGTCGTCGCGGACCGGGCGGCCATCGGACGCCCGCCCGAGGCGGTGCTGGAGATCCTGCCGTGACGGATGCCGACGATCTCGAGCGGATCCGGCGAGCCGGGCATCTGGCCCTGGACGCCGCCGGACAGGTGCTGCGGCGTGCCTTTCGCACGGATCTACGGATCGACGACAAGGGCGGCCCGGGAGCGTACGACCCGGTCACCGAGGCCGACCGGGCGGCGGAGCAAGCGATCCGCGCGGTCCTGAGGCGCGAGACCCCCGACATCGGCATCTTCGGCGAGGAGCAGGGACACGAGGGCCCGGCCGAAGGCGCCGGAACGGGTTTGTGGATCGTCGATCCCATCGACGGCACGCGTTCGTTCATGTCCGGGTTCCCCACGTGGGGCACCCTGCTCGGGCTTCGCCGGGGGGCGGCCATGGTGTGGGGCGCCATGGACCAGCCGGTGCTGGGGGAACGCTTCGAGGGCGACGGCCGAACGAGCCGCCTCGGGAACCGACCGCTGCGCGCGCGCCCATGTTCGAAGCTGGACGATGCGGTCCTCTACGCCACGACGCCCGACATGTTCGACGAGCCGTCCTGGCGGGCGTTCGACACCCTGGCCGGGCGCGTGCGTCTGCGCCGTTTCGGCGGCGATTGCTACGCCTACGCCATGCTGGCCTTCGGTTGCATCGACCTGGTGGTGGAGGCGGGCCTTTCTCCCTACGACATCGCCCCCCTCGTGCCGATCCTCGAGGGGGCGGGGGCCACGGTGACGACCTGGACGGGCGGGCCGGCCCACGAGGGCGGACGGATCGTCGCCGCCGCCACGGCCGAGCTTCACGCCGCAGCCTGTGAGGTCCTCGCAAGCGCCGGGACGTGACGCGGCGGGCCGAACGGGCGGGGACGCAGGCGACGTCATCCGCCCGTGCCGGGGACGGGCGCGCCGGGCACGGCGGCGACGTCGCTCGACTGCCATGCGGTGGGACCGAGTCCGAGTTGGCCGGCGAGGGCCCGTGCGAGGGCGGCCGGATCCCCCGGGGGCACGAGGACCGCCCGCGGATCGCCGCTACAAAGCTCCGGAATCCCGCCCAAGTCGCTCGCCACCACCTTCGCGCCATGGGCGAGGGCCTCGCGGACCACCAGGGGCGCCCCCTCGCCAAGGCGTCCCCACGAAGGTCGCGACGGCACGCACACCACCGCCGCCCGCCGCAGCAGGCGAAGCTTCCGGGCACCTTGGACGTACCCGTGGAACACGACGTCCACGCCGAGCCGCCGCGCCTGCCGTTCGAGCCTCCGCCGCAGCGGACCGTCGCCCGCCACGTCGACCCGCACCGGCCGCGCCAGGCGGGCGGCGGCCTCGAGTAGCACGTCCACGCCCTTTTGCGGGATCAGCCGGCCGAGGAAGAGGATCCCGCTGCGAGGCTCCGGGGACGCCGCATCGGGCGGCTCGGGCACGCAATGCACCATGGGCTCGACCCGCAGCGGAAGGTCCCGCGCCGCTGCGTTCCGTACCCGTCGAGCCTTTTCGGCCGAGGGGAGATGGAGCACCTCGGCGGCGGCCAAGAGGTCGAGCATGCGCCGACGGATCGGTTCGGGTAGGGCGAGCACGACGTCCACGTCCGTCCCATGGCCGTACACCTCGAAGGCAAGCCCCCGCACCCGCGCCCGGTGGGCGGCCACCAGACCGAAGGGCAGCCACATGTGGGCCACCACGCGGTCGGGCGCGAAGGCATCGATCTCGCGGTCGATAGCCCGCGCCCCGGCGGCCATCAGCGGCGGCACGAGGGCCGCGCGCCACGGCGCCTCCCGCACGTTCTCGAGGATCCCGAACCGCCCCGTGAGCGTGGCGATGCGGCGGGGGGCGTAGCGGAACCTACGGATCTCGATGCGCCCGCCCGGCGCATCGCCCGCCCACCGGGTCCGCGGCACGAGCACCCGGACGCACGCACCGGCCGCCGCCGCGGCCTCCCAGTGGGCGCGCAGGAAGGCTCCCCGCGGATCGTCCGGATATTGGGGGAACGTGGAGGTGATGACCAGGACGCGCTCGGCGGCGCGGTGCGGCCTAGCCGTGTTCGGCGTTCGGGTCATCGTGGAGCTTGCGGAGGGTCAGCACGCCGAAGCCGGCCAGGCGCGCAAGCGGCGAGTCCATGAAGCGCCACTCGATGCGTTCGGTCCAACGCCCCACCAAGGGCAACCGAAGTTGGGCCGCATGCAGCGTGGCGATGCGGATGCCGTCGATGCGTTCGAGGCGCGTGCCGGCCGGCAGGTGGGCGAGGGCCTCGTCGATGGACCAAAAGCGCGTCGGGATCGCGCTCTCGTCGAAGACGCGGGACGTCTTGCGCGGCCCGAAGAGGCGCTTGGCCAGGTACCGGAAGCTGTGGCGGTTGTAGAAGTCGTAGACGAGGTAGCCGCCGGGACGCACCACCCGCACCATCTCGGCGAGGGCGCGATCGATCTCCGGCACGTGGGCGAGCACCTTGAACGAGTAGGCCACGTCGAAGCTCGCGTCCTCGAAGGGCAGATCGGTGGCCGAAGCCTCTTGCACCGTAAGTCCCCGCGCCCGGGCCTTCGCCAGCATCCCCGGCGAAAGGTCGACGCCCTCGGCCCGGCGGGCGAAGGATGCGACGCGCTCGAGGACGAGCCCCGTCCCGCATCCCACCTCGAGCACCTCCTTGCCCTCGCCGACCCGACGGACGAGTTCCGCCGCCTGGTCGTCGATGAGCTTGTGGTACCCCTCGTGGCGCTTGTCGTCGTAGGACTCGCTGAAGGCGTCGTAGTAGGCGCGGTTGTCCACCGTTTCGGATCCGGCACGGGACGAAGCGGACGACATGGCGCGAAGTTGGCAGGCGCACCTGGTCCGTGCAAGCAGGCGGCGCGGCCAGGCGGCGCGGAGCGCCCGCGCTGCGTTCGTGGCACGATGGCGCCGGTGCCCGTGTCATTCTGGCAAGCTCTTCCCCCCCGCCGTCGGGTGTCGGCCCGCCACCGCGCCCATGGGGAGCCCCTAGGCCTGCTCCCAGGGCCCCCGCACCGTGGCACCCTTCTTGCAAGGAGCACCGCCGCCGTGTCGAATCGAGCACGTATCGCCGCATTGGCCCTCGCCGCCGCGACATGGGCCGTAAGCCCGCACGCGACGGCCGCGCCGCCCTCGGCGGACGACTTCCAGGTGACGTACTACCTGACGGACGAGGAGGGCAACCGCGACCGCAAGCTCACCTTGCAGGACATGCAGCAGTTCTGGAACCGGGCGCGCTGCGAATGCAAGCAGAAGATCCGGGTCGAGATCACCATGCGGGCCATGCAGGCCATCGACCCGGTACAGCTCCAGACGTTCGTGGGGCCGAACTGCGACATCGCCCAGCTCGGCAACACGAGCCAGTACCTGCCGTGCGTCCTGCTCGACACGTCCTTCCCCATGGCGTTCTCGACGACGCGCAGTTTCGAGTTCGAGCCCATCTGGCTGGCCGCCGGCGTGGAGCCCGGATCGCCGCAGTCCATCGACGAGGCGAGGCCGGCCGGAAGCTGCGACACCGGACAAGGCGCCGCCGGGATCTGGATGTGCGCCGAGAACGGGCAGCAGGCCCAGTGCCAGCAGGAGGAGTTCTTCCTCACCGACACCGAGAACCTCAACGTCCCCGAGGGCCAGACCAAGGCGGGGATCGCCTACGACTTCACCGCGCCCGTGGCCCCGCCGACCTCCTTCGACATCAAGACCGGCGACGGCGCGGTGGAGATCTCCTGGCAGCTCGACGCCACCGGCGACATCAGCGGCTTTCGGGTGCTGTGCGCCCACGAGTCCGGCGCCCCGGTAGAGGGCAAGGGGATCGATCCGCCCTCCCCAACGGCGATCAACCTCGGCAACGTCTACTACACCGCAGAGCACCTTTGTCCGGACGGCCCCTTCGGAGAGGAG
>RFGU01000255.1 GCA_003696955.1 Deltaproteobacteria bacterium
AGTGGGAGATGTCCTTGCCGAGCAGCTTGGCCGCCTCGAGCACGTTGGTGCCCTTGCGCACCGTGACCTCCTGCCGGTTGCGAGACGGTCACGCTGGTGATCGACGGGCAGGAGGTCACGGTGCGCAAGGGCACCAACGTGCTCGAGGCGGCCAAGCTGCTCGGCAAGGACATCTCCCACTTCTGCTACCACCCGGGCCTTTCCATCGCGGCCTCGTGCCGCCAGTGCCTGGTGGAGATCGAAAAGGCCCCCAAGCTCACCCCGTCCTGCCAGGCCATCGTGGCCGACGGCATGGTGGTGCACACCGACTCGCCGCGGGTGCAAGAGGCGCGGCGCCAGATGCTCGAGTTCACCTTGAAGAACCATCCGGTGGACTGCCCCATCTGCGACAAGGCCGGGGAGTGCATCCTGCAGCGGCACTACATGGACCACGATCACCGCCTGTCGCGGGTGGACGTGCCGAAGGTCCGCAAGGCCAAGCACAAGGACATCGGCCGGGAGATCGTGCTCGACCAGGAGCGCTGCATCCTGTGCAGCCGGTGCGTGCGCTTTTGCGAGGAGGTCCCCAAGACCGCCGAACTCGGCATGATGTTCCGCGGGGATCGGGAGATCCTGGACATCGACGACAATCGCCGGCTCGACAACCCCTACTCCCTGAACGTCGTCGACATCTGCCCGGTGGGCGCCCTCACCTCCAAGGACTTCCGCTTCAAGATCCGGGCGTGGGAGCTGCACGCCACGGCGACCACGTGCAACGGTTGCGCCACCGGCTGCGCCATCGAGCTGCACCACAAGGATACCCGCGCCTACCGCATCGTTCCGCGCCTCGACCCGGACGTGAACAGCTACTGGATGTGCGACGCGGGGCGGATGACCTACAAGGAACTCGACCCGGATCTGCGCATCCATCACGCCCGGGTGGACGGCGAGACCGCGCCGCTGGCCGAAGCCATCGCCGAGGCCGCACGCAGGCTGCGCGGCAAGCGAACCGCGGTGGTCTACAGCGCCGTGGAGACCACCGAGGCCAACCTGGCCCTCGCCGAGGTGGCCAAGGTGCTCGACGCCACCGAGTTCCTGGCCCGTCGTCCCGAAGGCGAGGTCGACGATCTCTTGCAGGACGCGGACAAGAACCCGAACCTGCGCGGTGCCCGGCGGGCGGCGCCGGACGCCTCGGACCACATGGATCAGCTCGCCCTCGAGATCGCCGGCGCGGCGTACGAGGCGGTGGTGTTCCTCGGCGGCCTGGCCCCCCTTTCGGACGTGGCGCGCCAGCGGCTTTCGTCCCTCGCCTCGGTCTGCATCACCGACCGCAGGAGCGAGCTTTCCGACGCCTGCGCCATCGTCCTGCCAGCGGCGAGTTGGGCCGAGGTGGTCGGCAGCTACGTCAACCGCCAGAACCGGCTGCGGGTGTTGCGTCCGGCGTTTCCGCCGCTTGCGGACCGGCGCCATCCGGCCGACCTCCTCCACCACCTCGCGGTGGCCCTGGGCGCGACCGACGTCCCGGACGCGCGGGCCCATGCCCGCGCCCTCGCCGAGGCCTACGAAAGCGATGAGCTGCGCGCCCTCGTGGACGCCGCCGAGGACGTACGCCCGCCCCTCTTGCGGTGGGCCCACATGCGCGGCTGACCCTCCGTCCTCCCGCCCCCCAAGCGAACGCGACGATGTCCCACCACCTTCGACCCACGACCGCACCTCGACCGGACCGAACGGCCACGCTCCTGGCCGTCCTGCTCTCGATCCTGGCCTTCGTCGTCGGGACGCCGGCCCACGCCGCCGACGCCCCGGCCCACTTCGAGCCCAAGCGGCTCGTCTTCCACCCGGACACCGAGCAGCTCGAGGTGGAGGTGGTCAACGACGGCCCGGCGCCCCTACGTATCGACGGCTTCGAACTGACGGGCCCGGAGCGGCACGCCTTCGCCGTCGCCGAAGGCGGTGATGCCACCACGGTCCCCCCGGGGGGGCGCCACCGGATCGCACTTCGGGTCGAACGCGGCGCCTTCGAGGCCATCGACGAGGCCACGGGGCGACGCACGGGCAAGTTCCGAGAGGGCCGTGCCCGCCTGCGGGTGAAGCTCCGTGAGGCGGCCGGGGCGGGCTCGGCGACCGACCAGGCCATCGGTCTCCCCCTGCGCTTCGAGGCGCCTTCATGGGTGTCGGCGTACCTCGTCCCGGCGGTGGTCAAGGTCCTGGTGTTGGTGATGCTCTTCGTGATGCCGCTCGCCTCGCTCCTGACGTGGCTCGAGCGCAAGCAGAGCGCGATGATGCAGGACCGGGTGGGCCCGAACATGGCGGGCGTCACGATCCTCGGCAAGCGGATCCGCGTGTGGGGCCTGCTCCACATCGCCGCCGACGGCCTCAAGATGCTCTTCAAGGAGGACCTGGTCCCCGCGCGGGTCCACAAGGCCCTCTACAACCTCGCGCCCTTCCTGGCCTTCGTCCCCGCCCTGGCCGTCTTCGCCATCGTCCCCTTCGGGGACGCCCTGTGTTACGGCCAGCTGGGCGAGGTCTTGAGCCAGGCGGACGTCGACCAGTGCGCGGCCGGGCGCGGAGGGACGCCGCTGCAGGTGGCCCAGATCGACGTGGGCCTCCTGTTCTACTTCGCCATCGCCTCCCTGGCGAGCTACGGCACGACCCTGGCGGGCTGGGCCAGCTACAACAAGTGGGCCATGCTCGGCGGCCTGCGGGCCTCGGCGCAGATGATCTCCTACGAGGTCGCCATCGGCCTGTCCATCGTCGGTGCGCTGCTGTGCTACGGCACCCTCGAGCCCCATGCCCTCGTCAAGGCCCAGTCGGAGACCTACTGGGGCATCGTGCTCCAGCCCCTCGGCTTCCTGCTCTTCTTCGCGGCGGCCATGGCCGAGACCAAGCGGACCCCGTTCGATCTGCCCGAGGGCGAGTCGGAGATCGTGGGCTACTTCCTCGAGTACTCGGGGATGCGCTTCGGCCTGTTCTTCCTCGGCGAGTTCGTCGAGATCGTGTTCATGTCGGCCATGGTGGCCACCTTGTTCCTGGGCGGCTGGACCCTGCCCCTCGACATGTTCGGCGCCTCGGGCTTCACCAGTCCGCTTTGGGCCCAGCTCTTCTTCGCCGGCGCCGGCGCGCTGCTGGTCCTGGTGGGCGTTTCGGCCCTGCGGGCGAGCCCCCACGCCGAGATCGTCGGCATCGTCTTGACCCTGATCGGCGCGATCCACCTGGCCCTTTCGGCCTGGAGCATCTTCACGGGCTGGGGTACGGCCCTGCCCCACGGCCTGGTGATCGTGGTCGGCATGGTCACCTGGGGCGTCAAGGTGGCCCTCTTGTGCTGGCTGCAGCTCCTGGTGCGCTGGACCCTGCCGCGCTTCCGGTACGACCAGCTCATGAAGCTCGGCTGGCGGGGCCTTTTGCCCCTGGCCATCGCCAACGTGGTCCTGACCGCCGTGGCCGTCTACTTCCTCATGCCCGGAAAGGACTTTCTGCCATGACCATCGGCGTCAAAGAGGTCAAGCTCGAGCGCACCGCCGCGGACCAGATCTTCCTGCCCGCGATCCTCGAGGGGCTCGTCACCACCGCCCGCCACTTCTTCCGCAATACCTTCGGCAAGGGCCAGCCGGGGATCGACACGATCCGCTACGGCGAGCCGGACGTCCGCACCGAGGACTACTATCCGGATCGCTATCGGGGCGTGCACCGCCTGATGTACCGCGAGGACGGCACGGTCCGGTGCGTGGCCTGCATGTGCTGCTCGACGGTCTGTCCCGCCAAGTGCATCTACATCGAGGCCGAGGACCGGCACGACGACGAGGAGAAGGCGCCGCGGCTCTTCGTCATCGACGAACTCAAGTGCGTGGTCTGTGGGCTGTGCGTCGAGGCTTGCCCCTGCGATGCGATCCGCATGGACACCAAGACCCACATGACGGCCGTGGAGACCCGCGAGGAGGCGGTGCTCTCCAAGATCGATCTGCTCAAGCGGGGCGCCCCCTCGGTGGCCGTCCAAGGCGGCCTCGGCCCCGACTACCGCAAGCTCCAGCCCGACCGCGACCCCCGCTTTCCCGGGGCGTGACCGCACGGGGCCGTACGGCCGGGGCATCGAGCGACCGAGCGATCTCCCTCGCGCCGGAGGCAGCGCGACGAAAGGAGACGGGAAGCCGTGGGTCCGTGCAACGCTCAACCCCTACCTCAGGTAGGTGGGCACCACGATATCCGCTTCGGGCTTCCCGCCGGACGGGCATGCACGCCAACGGACAGGGGCGGTTCCCTGGTCGAGCAGCGTAGGGAAGAACGTTCGGCGTGGAGCACCACGGTTCCCGCTCGAGGAACATCGTAGCCCGCCGGGCGCCGAGGGCAAGCCCGAACGACGCGCCACGGCCGGGTGACGCGATCCCCCCGGGTGCCCTAGCCGCCGTCGAATCGACGGAACAAGGCTTCGATCCCCGGGTAGCGCATGGGGGCGTCCGCAACGACGACCTGGGGCAGCAGGACGGCGTCGAGGGTGGGCAACGAGGGCGGCAGGACCGGCAGCACGAAGGCCACGAAGGCACTGAGGAAGGACATGGGAACCTCCTGGTCGAGACGGGCTTTCCCGGCGCGTTCGCCGGGGACGACCCGGTCGTGCCATGCCACGCGAGCCGTCACCAAGAATTCGTCGCGTTCGACGAGCCGGACACCCGCGTCAACCGGACGAAGCCCACGACAGCGAGCGAAGATCCAAGACGCCGTCCACGATGCGCGGGGGGGCGAGCGTGCGGTCCACCAACACGATCTCGGCCGGCACGGCGAGCACCGCAAACGGCACGATCTCGGAAAGACGCGCGGCGACCCGCTGTAGGGCACGGCGCCTGTCCGCGGCCGTCCGCGCCGTCACGAATGCCTCGAGTGCCGCATCCAGGCTCGCGTCCTTCACCCCGAAAACGTTGGAGAATCCGTCGCTATGAAAGTAGGGCGTCGGGTCCTTGGCGCGCACCATGGAAAGGCGCAGGACGGCCACGTCGAAGTCCGCGTCGGCGAGCGGGCCCGAACGGAGGTACCCGAAGGAAGCGCTCGCCCGCGCGACCACGATTCCACGTGCCTCGAGGGCGGTTGCGACTTCGGACGCGATGTTTCGACTCGTCTCGCCGCGGGGGTAGAGCAGCACGAGCCGCAGTGCCTCGTCCTCGCGCCGCCGGATGCCACGGGGATCTCGGCGGAACCCGGCCTGGTCGAGGAGAGCGTCCGCACGCGCCTGACCGGCCTCGTCCTCCGCCGCCGAAGGGCGAACGGGGAGACCGTAGCGGGCGGGGTGGAAGTTCGGACCGGCGGCCTCGAGGGCGGCGAGGTCGAGTTCCGTCGCCGCGGCGTCGAGGGATGGTGGACGTACGGGCACGACCAGGCTCGCAAGTCCCTCGGCAATCCGGGAGCGCGGCATCAGCTGGTCGAGCGCACGCCGCACGCGCAGATCCGACAGGGCCGGTCGGTCGATGCGAAAGGCCGCGAGGTCGTATACCGGAAGCACCGTGAGGTAGCCGCGGAACCGGCTGGCGGTTCCCGTGCGCCGCAGTACGTTCGGAACGTGGGTGGGCGAGACGGGCCACACCACGTGCACGCGGCGACGCCGCAAGAGCCGGAGCCGGTCGGCGCCGTCGGGCACGGCTCGCAACACGACGGCCGACGGCATCCCTTCCTTCCGGAGCACGGGGACGAGTTCGAGTCGGTCGGGGGACATGGAGCGCACGCGAAAGGGGCCGGCTCCCACGGTCGGATGGGACGTTCGACGCACGTCCGCCGCGCGCAGCACCGAAATGGCGGAGATCCGCTCGAAGACCATGGGATCGGAGACCGAAAATCGCATGTGGACCCATCGGCCGTCCCGTTCCGCATGCCGGGGGCCCACCCACGTGCCGGCTTCGAGGGCACGGTTCGGAGGCCCGTCGACGATCTCCACGCTGCGAAGGTGCCGGAGCACGAGGTCGTCCCGCAGCCGGCTCGCCCGCGGGTCGAGCACCGCTTCTACGCTCGCGACGACGTCCTCGGGCCGCACGGCCGTGCCGTCGTGGAAGACCGCGGCCTCCGACACGTGGCAGTAGACCTCGCGGGGCCCGGGTACCGCCGAGATCGGGCCGCCGTCGGTCGGCCCGGGCCCGGCTGCGCCGCCGCCCGAAGAGGACTCGGGAGCTTGGATCGCCTCCGCGGCCGGACGGTCCCCCGTTGCGGGACGAGACGGCGCCACCGGGGCCGGCGCCGTGCCGGGCATCCCTCGGTCGAACCCGGTGTCTCCACCGGAAGTACCCGCCGTACCGGACGCGGCGGCCGGCTCGGTCCGTTCCGCTGGCGGACCGATGGTGGCCGCCGTGTCCGATCCCCCGTCGTCCATCGCGGCGCGCGGTGCCCCCGCCGCGCTCGCGTCGCCGGCCGCCGGCGTCGTTCGTGCGGAGGACGGAGCGGGATCGGCTGCGGCCGACTCGCTGCCGCGAGCAGCCAGCCGGCCGAGGCCAACGCAGCGATCGGCGAGGGCGGGCACCGCCCAGGGTGCGTGGGTCGGATCCCGCCGCAACAACCCCGTGAACACGAGGTCCCGTGCCACGTGGTCGGCCAAGCGATCCAGCGTGCGCCACGGTGCCAGGGAGGTCGGCAGGCGGGGCACGGCCACGACCACCTCGCCATGCCCGGATGCGTCGGTGCCCTCGGTTCGACGGGCGCCTTCGGCTCCCGGACGTCGCGCCTCGGCCATGGCACGGGCCTCGATCTCCCGCGGCGGCGGAGCACATCCCGCTCCCAACGAAAGCGCCGCCACGGCCGCCCCGCCCCGAACCAGCCGCGCCCATTCGGGCGCGAACGAACGCCACGGCCATCGTGGCGGCAGGGACTTCGCAACTGGTCGCAATGCCACGTTCACGGCACCATAGGCACCGCCCACGCGACGAACAAGGACGGTCCGCCAAGCCGGGCGACGGTCGCCGCACGCGGGCCGGAAACCCGGGCGCACGACGCGCATATCCGCTTGAATTTTGCCACAGGACCGTGGTACGAAGGCTCGGCCCGCCGGTTCGGGTCCTTCCCGTAGCAGGTTCTCGCCCATGTTGCGTCTTCGATTCCCCCTCCCCCTGCCCGTATTCGCCCTCGCCGTGTCCTTCGCCGTCGTCGCCTGCGACAAGGGCGAGGACGAGGCCAAGGCCAAACAAGAGGAGCCACCGCCCCCGGCGGTCAAGGTCGAGCTTCCGCCCCCGCCCAACTTCGACGAGGGCAAGGTCGAAGAGCAGTACCCCGACGGCGCGTACTCGATCTACGGGCTCCGCAAGCACCTCGACGAACGGGTCAAGGAGGGTGACAGCGGCAAGGAGATCCTGGTCCGCGGGTACGTCCAGGAGATCTACGTGCCGCCCGAGTGTCCCGAGGGCGAAATCTGCCCCCCTGGCAAGCAGCCCCACTTCTGGATCGTGGACAAGCCCGACGAGAAGGGTAAGAAGCGGGCGATGATGGTGGTCAACTATCGCTTCAACATCCCGGAGTGGGATGCCAAGCGGTGGAAGGACCAACCGGAGGTCGTCATCGAGGTGGGCAAGCGCTACACGATCAAGGGCAAGTTCCGCCGATTCAGCGACACGGGCTTCGCCGACGACCGCGGGCTGCTCGAGTTCGTGGCCTACAAGCCCCTCGACCCCGAGACCGGCCAGGAACTCGACCAATGGATCTACCCGCCGGGCGCCCCCTGGCACCCCATGGAGATCGCCCGCCAGGAAGAGGAGAACCGGGCCCTGGCGGAGAAGGCCGCCAAGGCCGCCGAGCAGTACAAGAAGCGCGGCAAGTAGCGCCCTGGCCCCGTGCCCCGGCCGGCGTGGAAACGACAGGGCCGTCTCCCCTGCGGGAGACGGCCGTCTTCCTCCGTGGCGTCACTTGGGGACCGTCACGGGCGGGCCGCCTTCGCAGTCCCAACCGAAGTCGTCGAGGATGACGGTGCTGTCGAGGATCCCGTCGCTCACGTCGAAGATGACGAATTGGAGCGTGATCGTCTCGCCGGGGACGACACCGGCGGTGGTGGTCAGCCACTTCGTACCGGCGTGCCCCTCCATGGCCGTGCCCGCCAGTTCCGGGGCCGTACACGGTGCGGGGCAGTCGTAGGTGTTCGGCGCGTCCTTGTAGTCCAAGAAGCCGGCGTTGAGGGAGATCGGGTTGCCCATCTCGTCGAACGAGATGTTGCCCGTCCACGTCTCGGACTCGAGCCAGGCGATGTACATGTCGTTGTACTGGCTCTTGTAGAAGACGGGATACTCGGTCGAGAAGAACGCCAGGTCGTAGTGGAAGCCGTAGGCCCCCTCGGGCACCTGGATCTGCATGCGCATCTCGGCCAGATCGTAGGCCCCCGTCCCCTGGCTCCACTGGTCGTAGATCGTGTTCGAGCAATCTCCGGTGCCGATGAGCGCCGGGTTCTGGGCGCAGTCCTCCGTCTGTGACACCTTGTTGGGATTGATCGGCGGTGGCAGCGGCACCTGGGTGAACCCACCGAGATCCGTCGACATGTAGAGCCCGCCTTGCGTAAGTTCCTGGGCGACCCCGCTCGAGAGGATCAGGATCTTCTCCCCCTCGAGGGGTGGAAACGGTGGCGGCTGGTGGGTCCCGAGGGGGCCGGCGAGGACGTAGGTCTGCTGGGGATTGCCATTGAACTGGACGGTCCACTGGGGCTCGCCAGGGCAGTTGACCCCGATGGCGTGCCAGATGTCGTCGTCACCGTCGCAGGGCACGTGCTCCGGCACGGCGCATGTCATGCCGCCGCCGGGCGCATCGGGAAAGTTACCGACGTCGAACTTGATGTCGGGTCCGTCGCCGCCTGCGCTGCCCGTAGTCGCCGACCCGCCGCCAGCGGTGCCGTCCCCGCCCGTACCGGCCGACGTCCCCGACGAGCCCACGCCCGTGCCCGCATCGGCGCTGCCCCCCGTGGAGGCGCCCGAAGTCGCGTTTCCGTCCGAGGTCAGGCTCGTGATGCCGGGCCCCGGGTCGGTCTCGCCCGGGGTGCCGCCCGGCCGACCTTCGTTACCGTTGCACGCCGAAAGCCCCCCCGTCGCCACGAGGAGGGCGACCCCGGCGGAGAACTCGCGCCTCGTTCCGCATCTTCGCATATCCCATGCGTACCCGCGTGAACCGGTGGCCGTCAAGGGGACGCAGTGCGGCGCGATGGCCCAGAGCGAAACGCCGTCCGAGGCCCGTCTTCCTCCCGGCACCCACGGCGCCATC
>RFGU01000256.1 GCA_003696955.1 Deltaproteobacteria bacterium
CCCCCGAGGCGCCCCCGCCCCCCCTCGGGCCTTGGGCCGACGCCCTCGACGTGGCCGTCGCCTGCGTCGACGAGGACGGAAAGGTGTGGGCGAACGCCGCTTTCAGGCGGCTCGCGGCCGAGATGGCCGGCGACGGGGCCGAGATCCCGCCCCTCGACGTGCTGCGGCGCATCTCGTTTCCCGACACCGGTGCCCGCGCCGAGGACGTCCTGGCCGTCGTCGCGGGGGGCCGTGCCGAATTCGAGCAGGTCGGCACGCTGTGCACGGCGCAGGGCTCGCGGCGCTACCTGCGGGTTCGGACCGCTCGCGCGGTCGGCGGCACCGTCGTGGAGTTGGCCGACGTGACCGACCGGGAGGAGGCGCGCCGGGAGGTTCGACTGCAGACCGAGGTGCACCGCATCCTCGCGGGCCAGTCCCGCCTCTTCTTCGACGACCTCGACCGCATCGCCGCCGCGGCGTGCCGCAACCTGGGATGGGAGGTGGCGATCCTCTGGCTGCCCACCTCGAGCGGCACCCTGCACCGCGCCCACGTCCACCGCCCGGCCGGCACGTGCGACGCAGTACTCTCGACGATCCTCGCCTCGGACGAAGTGACACATGTGGCCGACGAGGCCTTCGCCATGCGCCGTCCGGTCGCCGCCCGCTTGCCCGGCCACGCTGGCGGACGTCTGCTCGCCATCCCCCTCGGGACCGAGGGCGAGGTCGTGGCCGTGCTCGAGGTGTTCGCGCGACGGCCGGTGACCGACACGCCGACGGCCCGGGCCATCTTGCGCACCGCGGGGGCCCAACTGGCCTCTTCCATCCTGCGCGAGCGTGCCGAGGCGAAGGTGCGGGCGGCGGACACGCGCCTGCGAGAGATCACCGCCACGCTCTCGTCGATCATGGAGTGCGCCCCGGTGTTCATCCTCACCACGGACCGGGAGGGCACGATCACCTACATCAACCGCACCGACCCGCCAGGGGGCGAGGACGACGTGGTCGGCCGAAGCTGGCTGTCGTTCCTGCCGGAGCAGGATCACGACGCCCATCGCGCCCGCCTCGCCCGCGTCCTCGACGGCGCCCACGAGGAATACCAGACCACGAGCGTCACGGCCGACGGCACGCCGCGGGTGTATCGCTGCCACATCGGCCCCCTGCGCCGCGACGACGCCGTCGTGGGGGCCGTCATCGTGGCCCAGGACGTGACGGCCGCCGAGCGCCGCGAGCAAGAGTACCAGGCCGCCCAACGCCTCGCGGCGGTGGGCACCCTCGCGGCCGGCATCGCCCACGAGATCAACACCCCCGTCCAGTTCGTCAGCGACAGCGTCCACTTCCTGCGGGAGGCCGCCCTCGACGCCTTCGTGCTCATCGACGCGCTCATGAGGTTGCACCACGCCGTCACGACGGGACAATCGGCGGAGACCGTCGAGGAACTCGCGCAGCTCGCGAGCGAAGCCGCGGAGGAGGCCGACCTCGAGTACCTCCGCGAGGAGGTGCCCCCGGCCTTCGACCGCTGCATCGACGGCTTGGAACGGGTGGCGAAGATCGTCCGGTCCATGAAGGAGTTCTCCCATCCGTCGGCGGACAAGCCGGAGCCGGCCGACCTGAACCGCGCCATCGAGTCCACGTTGACCATCGCCCGCAACGAGTACAAGTACGTGGCGGAGCTCGAGACGCACCTCGACGACCTCCCGCCCGTGACCTGCCACGTCGGCGACGTCAACCAGGTCGTCTTGAACCTCGTGGTGAACGCGGCCCATGCCATCGCCGACGTCGTGAAGGACTCGGGGGCCAAGGGCACCATCTCGGTGCGAACCTATCGCGACGGCGACTTCGCCCACATCGAGATCGCAGATACCGGCGGCGGGATCCCGAGCGAGATCGCGGACCGGGTGTTCGATCCCTTCTTCACCACGAAGGAAGTGGGCAAGGGAACGGGACAGGGACTCGCCCTCGCCTGGCGGGTCGTCCGCGACCGGCACCAAGGCGAGATCTGGTTCGATTCCACGCCGGGCCGGGGCACCACGTTCCACATCAAGCTGCCCATCGCCGGCCCCCCGAAGGCCGACGACGGCGCGCCGGAGGAGGTCGCCGCATGAACGCCGAGAAGACCAAGATCCTGTTCGTCGACGACGAGAAGGAGATCCTCGACGGACTGCGCAACCTCCTGCGCAAGCGGCGGCGCGTGTGGGACATGCACTTCGCCCACGGCCCCGAGGCCGCTCTCGAACGGCTCGCCGAGGCGCGCTTCGACGTGGTCGTCTCGGACGTGCGCATGCCGGGCATGGACGGCGTCACCCTGCTCGAGCACGTCCGGTCCCAGCAACCGGAAGCCGCCCGCCTGCTGCTTTCGGGGCACTGCGACGCCCAGGCGAGCCTACGGGCCGCCACCGTGGCCCACCGCTTCCTCGCCAAGCCCTGCGACCCGCAGGTGCTGGCCGAGGCCGTCGAGGCCGCATGCTCCCTGCAACGCAGCGTCCACGACCCGGCCGTCCGCGCCATGCTCGGCCGCGTCGACCGGCTGCCCGCCGCACCGAGCGTCTACATGGAGCTGTGTCGGCGCGCGGCCGACGACGACGTATCGGCCAACGAACTGGCCGCCATCGTGGAGCGCGATCCGGGCCTTGCGGCGAAGGTCCTGCAGCTCGTCAACTCGAGCTACTTCGGCCTGGCGCGGCCGGTGGCGTCGGTGGGGGCCGCCGTGCGCTTCCTCGGCGCGGACACCTTGCGGGATCTGGCCATCGTGGCCCAGGTCTTCGCCCCGCCCAAGGGCACCCGCTGCGCCGTGGACGTGGAGGAACTCGCCGCCCACGCCCTGACCGCATCCAACATCGCACGTACGATCGACGTTCCCGGCGCCGACGCCGACGAGGCGGCCACCGCAGCGCTCATGCACGACGTGGGGCTGGTCGCCCTCGCCCACGCGAACCCCGAGGCCGTCGCCGACGCGGCCGGGGCGAGCGGCCACCCCGAAGCCGAGCGCGCCCGGTGGGGCACCGACCACGCGGCCCTCGGCGCCTACGTCCTCGGACTGTGGGGGCTGCCCACCCGCATCGTCGAGGCGGTCGCCTACCACCACACCCCGGGCCGCTCGCACACCATGCCCACGACCCTCGCCGTACACGTCGCCGACCAACTCGCCCACCTCCCGCCAGGAGAGGATCCCCTCTCCACCCTCGATCTCGACGTCGAGGCCCTCGCCGACGCGGGCCTCGTCGGTCGGCTCGCCGAGTGGGAGGCCCGCACCCGGGATCTGCGCGAGCACCTCCGCGCAAAGGCCGCCTGACCATGCCCCAAAACCGCCCCCGAAGACCCAAGGTCCTCTGCCTCGACGACGAACCCGCCGTCGTGGAGGGGATCACCCGAACCCTGCGCAAGCTCTACGACGTCACGGGATGCACGAAGGGCACCGAGGCCCTCGCCGTGCTCGAGGCCGACCCCGGGTTCGCCGTCGTCCTGTCCGACATGCGCATGCCCGAGATGAACGGGGCCGAGTTCCTCGCCAAGGCGCGGGAGCTCGCCCCGGACGCCACTCGCATGCTGCTTACGGGCCAGACCGACCTCGACGCGGCCATCGCCGCCATCAACGAAGGACAGATCTTCCGCTTCCTGACCAAGCCGTGCCCGCCGCCCACCCTACGCGGCGCCATGGCCGCCGCCGTGGCCCAACACCGCCTCGTCACGGGGGAACGCGTGCTCCTGCAGAAGACCCTGCGGGGCAGCGTGGAGGTGATGATGGAGGTGCTCGGGCTCGTTTCGCCCACCTACTTCGGCCGGACCACCCGCCTGCGCCACCTCGCCGCCGACCTGGCCACGGCCCTCGGACATCCGGCCGTGTGGCAGATCGAGGTCGCCGCCATGCTCTCCCAACTCGGCTACGTGGTGCTCGCGCCGGAGATCGCCGAAAAGGTCTACTATGGACGCATCCTCGACCAACGCGAGCGCGCCGAGGTGGAGCGGGCGTGGGTGCAGGCCGCCGAGATGCTGGCCCCGATCCCGCGCCTCGAACCGATCCTGTGGATCGTCCGCAACGTTCGTCGCACGGCCGCCGACATGGCCCACCAACCGGGCGCATCCCCGGACCTGGTCCGTGCCGCCCGGATCCTCCGCGTCGCCATGGACTTCGACGAACTCCTCGCCGACGGGCGCACGAGCGCTCAGCTGGCCATCGACACCCTGCGCGGACGCGAGGGACACTACGACGAGGACGTTCTCGACGCCCTCGAAGCCCTGCGCGGCGGCGGACAGCGGTCGAGGGTGGCGGAGGTACCCGTGGGGGCCCTCGCTCCGGGGATGATCCTCGTCGAGGACCTCGCCCTGGCCAGCGGCATGTTGCTCGTCGCCCGGGGCTACGAGGTCACCGAGCGCCTGCTCGCCCGGATCTCGGGCTACCCCGCCGACGCCCTTGCGACGGACACGGTACGCGTCGTGCTGCCGCGCGAGCAGGCCGAGGCCGCCTGACCCGCGCGCGCCCCGTCAGGCGTGGGGATGCGGCCGGAAGTCGTCGATCCCGGCGAGATCGGGCCGGGTCTCGACCACCTGCAAGCTCCACGTGCGTCCCCCGTCGACGGTCACGAAGATGACGCCGCCGGTGCCCGCCACCTGGCCGATGCCGTCGGCGCGCAGGTGGATCGCGCGCAGCTCCTCGACCGGATCGAGCGCCTCGACGGCCTCGACCTCGATGCCGTCGTAACGCACCACGAATCCCCCCTCGCCCACGGCGACGAACGCTCCCGTGGCGCCGACGGTGGAGACCGCATGGAGATCGGCATCGACGCCGGTCGGGACCGGCACGAACGTCGTGCCGCCGTCGAGGCTCGTAAACGCCGACCCGGCGGCGCCCACGGCGACGACCACCTCGGCGGACGCATCCACGGCCACGCCCAGGAGCGGCACGCCCGCATCGAACACGGGATCGGTCGTCTCGCGGCCCTCGATCCGCCACACGCGTCCCTCGGCCGTCACGGCGAACGCACGCGCGTGCTCGGCGGAGGCCGCAAGGGCGGTGACGGAGCCGAGGTCCCCCACGGGTTCGAACGCCCCCTCGGGCGGCGCGGCGAGGAGCACGCCGTCACCTGCGACGTAGACCACCCCGGCATCCTCGGCGACGGCGACCGTGTAGAAGTCCTCGGTGCGTCCCGTCTCGATCCGCTGCCAGGTGTTCCCGGCATCGACGGTCCGTAGGACCGTCCCCGCGTCGCCCGCGACCCAGGCCTCGTCGGCGCCGACGCAGGCGATGGCCCACAGGTTCACGCCGAATCGCTCGGGATAGAGGGACGGCGTGCCGGCCGGTGTCGTACGCACCATGCTGCCGGTCTCGCCGACCGCCCAGAACCCCCCGGTCGTGCCCGAGGTGCCCGACGTGCCCGACGTGCCCGACGATCCGCTGCTGCTCGAGGTGTCGCCATCGTCGCGGTCGCATCCCGGGGCGACGACGAGTAGCGCGGCGGCCACCCACGCCATCGGCGCAGCTCCACGCGACGTAGAGAGGATCGGTTCCATCGCCGACGACGGTACCAAGGGCTCGCCCGCCGCGGGCCGCCCGGCGCCGAAGCCCCCGAAAGCCTGCACGGCGCCCATGGGTGCAAGATGCGCACAGTCCGCAGCCATGCGAGGAAAGACCGGCCCAGGGGCCGGCCGGCTTGACCGCCCGCGGCCGAGGGCGCACCATGGCCGTCGAACTGAGCCGCCCTGCACGCAACGTCGGCCGCAGGCTCTGGCTTGCGCTCCGGCTCGTCGCCCTGACCGTCGCGATCCTCTGGGGGGTCGCGAGCACCGGCTACGGCGTCCACCAACAGCGTGTGGGGCTCGCGCCCGAGGCGATCGACTGTTCGTACCGGGCCGACCTTCTCCGTGACCGTATCGTGGCCGTCCTCGACAAACCCCGATTCCACGCCCCCGATGCGGACACGACCGTCCTCACCACCCTTCTCCGCGAGACCCTGGCCGCCTGCGCCGAGACGGCACCTCCCGACGTGCGGGAGCGCCTCGAGCGCCTTGCGGCACTCCACCTCGAGGCCTCCGCCACCCGGATGCGGACCGACGCGATCCGCCAGGAGATCATCGCGCATGAATAGGAATTCCCGACATGACCACGTCCCACGATGCCGGCGACGGCCGTCCCGTCGAGGCACCCTCCGCGACCACCACCGAGGCGGCCGCTCCCGTCACTGACGCCCACCCCTCCACCACCGAGCCGGGCGAATCCGGCTCCACCGATCCGACCGCTTCGTCCGACGATCCCCCCTCGGCCACTTGGGAGGACCTCGGCATCTCCGAAGATCTGCGCGCACGGCTCGCCGCCGTGGGCTGGAACGCGCCCACCCCGGTGCAAGCCGCCTGCTTCGCCCCCATCGCCGAGGGGCGGGACGTCCTGGTGGAATCCCACACGGGAAGCGGCAAGACGGGCGCGTTCCTCCTGCCGTGGATCGAAAAGCGCCTGCGCCGGGAGGACCCGGCCGAGACGGGCGTGCAACTTCTGGTGCTGACCCCGACGCGGGAACTCGCCAAGCAGGTCTGCGACGAACTCGAGCGTCTCGCTCCCGACGGCTCGGTGCGCGCCGTGGCCATCTACGGCGGCACGGCCATGCAACCCCAGTTCGATGCCCTGCGCCGTGGCGTGCACGCCGTGGTGGGGACCCCCGGGCGGATCCTCGACCACATCCGGCGCCGCTCCCTCGACCTTGCCCGGGTGGACATGGTCGTGCTCGACGAGGCCGACGAGATGCTCTCCATGGGCTTTCTGGAGGACATCCGTTCGATTCTCGACGCATGCAACGAGAACCGGCAGACCACGTTGTTCTCGGCCACGATCCCCCGGGACATCGAGCGCATCTCCAAGCGCTACATGAAGGACTTCGTGCCGATCCGGCTGCGGGGCGATTCCGCGTCGGCGGCGGAGATCGAGCACGTCTACTACAGCGTGTCGGGTTCCATGAAGCCGCGCGACCTGCTCGACGTCATCGAACTCGAGGAGCCGCGCTCGGCCATCGTCTTCTGCAACACCCGGGAGCAGACGAACTTCGTCGCATCCTTCCTGGCGCGGGAGGGCTACCCGGCAGAGCCGCTGTCGAGCGACCTGTCCCAGCGCGCCCGCGAGCGCGTCATGAAGCGCATGCGGGAGGGCAAGGTGCGCTTCCTGGTGGCCACCGACGTGGCCGCACGGGGGATCGACATCTCCCACGTAAGCCACGTCATCAACTACGCCTTCCCGGAGCACCCCGAGGCCTACGTCCACCGGACCGGCCGCACCGGGCGCGCCGGCCGGGCGGGGCTCGCCATCAGCCTGGTGGGGCCCCACGACCTTGCGAACCTGTACCAGCTTCGCCTGCACTACCCGTCCATCGAGATCACCGAGCGCGAACTGCCGCCCGCCGAGGTCCTCGCCGAGCAGCGCAAGCAGGCCAAGCTCGACCGGCTCAGCCAAGCCTTCCCCGAGCGCGTGGCCCCCGAATGGGTATTGCTCGCCCGCGACCTCATCGCCGACCCGCGGGGCGAACGCATCGTGGCCCTCCTGCTCGAGCGCGCCCTGCGTTCGCGGCCGGCCCCGTCGGCCACCGAGCGCGCGGAGCAGGCGGCCGCCGAGACCGACGGAGAGGCCACTCGGACCGAGGCCGCCCCCAAGGCCGAGGGTGAGCGTGGGTCCCGGCGACGCCGCAGGCGCCGCAACCGCGGCGGGCCGGACCGATCGACCGAGGCGACCACCGGCGATGCGGCCCCGTCGGAGGCCGCCGCCCCGCGTACCACCGACGGTTCCGAAGCTGCGAAGGCCCCAGACGAAGCAACGACCGAGCCCGCCGGGGTGTCGGCCCAAGGATCCGCCGCCGAGGAAGCCACGGGCGACGGAGAGACCAGCGGTCAGGGCGAGCCCAAGAAGCGCCGCCGCCGCCGACGACGACGACGCTCCAAGCGCGAGTCGTCGGCCGCGCAGGCCGAGGGCGCCGCCGAGGGGGCCGAGGCCGGCGAAGGTGCCGAGGCCAAGGCCGCCACCGACGACGACGCCGAGTCCGCAGCCAGCGCCGCGCCCGAGGCCCAAGGCGACGAGCCCGTTTCGACCGAAGGCGCGGAGACCACGAACGGGACGTCGACCTCCAAGGAGGGCCGAAAACGGCGACGACGACGGCGACGTACGAAGGCGCCGGAAAATCGCAAGACCGCCTCCCAGGACGAGATCATCATCGACATCGACGAACAGGAGCTCGAGATCGTTCGTAGCGAGTTCGGCGAGATCGACGAGATGGACGAGCTTACGCTCAAGGGGCGTCGACGTGCCGTCATCGATACCCTGCAGGACGAGGTGGAACTCGAGGACGTGTCGGAAGAGGACGCCGCGCGGCTTACGCCCGCTGCCGCCGAGGAGGACGAAGGTGACGAAGGTGACGAAGGTGACGAGGGCGACGACGCCGCGGACGAGGAGGCTGCGAGCGAAGCCACCGCCGAGGAGGCCGCCGCAGGCGAAGCGACGACGTCCGCGACCGCAGGTGGTGCGGCCGAAGACGCCAAGGCCGCCGAAGCGGAGCCCGCCCCCGCCAAGAAGAAGCGGCGGCGGAGACGGCGGCGCAAGAAGAAGGCACCGCCACCCCCGGAACTCATGGTGCCCCCGCACAAGGATTTCTGGGAGGCGTGGGCCACCCGCTTCTCCTATGTCGAGTTCGAAGACGAGGTCTGGCTCGCCAAGCGTGGCCTCGCCCCAGCGACCGGCGAGGCCACGACGTCCGCCGACGAGCCCCGGTCGCCCGAGACCGCCAAACCGGCTCCGGCGATCCCGGCGGTCGATCCGGACACGGTCCCGCTCGTGCGCGTGCGCCTGAACGTCGGACGCGCCCAGGGGAAGAAGGCGGCCCACGTCCGAGAACTGCTTGCCACCAAGCTCGGTCTCGAGGGACGCAGCGTCCGGGACCTCACGGTGCGCGAGGCCACGACCGTGTTTCGCGTACCGGCCCTCGCCCACGAGGCGCTGCTCGAGGTGCTCGACGGCATCGATTGGGACGGCCACGAGTTGCGGCTCACCTTTCCCGACGGTCTGCCCGCCGAGGCACTCGCCGAGGCGACCGCCCCCGAAGCGGGAGCCGGCGAGCACGCGGACGAGGCCCCGAGCGCCCCGACGGCGTCCGAAACGACGGGACCCGAGGAGAGCGCCGCAGCGCCGCCATCCGCGACGGAGGCCGCCCCCCCGAAGACGTCCGCGGACGCGTCGACCGACGGCGCGGGCAGTGGGGAGGACGGCACCCGGCCCGCGGCGAGCCCGTCGTCGGGTTCCCAGGCCGTGACGCCACCCGGCGGGGACGCGAGGGCCACGCCGGCGGCCGCGTCCGACGCCCCGGCCACCTGAGGAACCGGTGCGGCGCATGGGCCGACCGCACGTGGAGGCGTACCCGGATCTCGAGTCCCTTTGGAAACGGGTCCGCTCGGCGGTCGGCGGCCATCCGGCCGCAGAGGAGATCGTGCTCGGGGCAACGGTGGAAGGTCGCCCTCTGCGAGCGGTCCGCATGGGGCGTTCTGCGGCCCCGGCGGTGCTCCTCGTCGCGGGGATCCACGGCAACGAGTTGTTCGGCCCGCGGCTTGCCGCCGCCTTCGTCGCCGACCTGGTCTCCGACGCGGGCCGGCCCTTGCGCGACGACGCGGACGTCTGGGTGGTCCCCGTCGCCAATCCCGACGGGTACGCCCGCACGGTCCGGCGGCGCGGCCGCGGTCCCCTCTCCGCGTTGCGTACGAACGCCCGAGGCGTGGACCTGAACCGCAACTTCCCCCTGCCGACCGGTTGCCGCCGACCGCCGTGGCCCGGTGCCGGCGCCGACCGGATCGGCGCTGCGACCTATCGCGGCCCGGCCCCCCTCTCCGAGCCGGAGAGCCGCGCCCTCGCCGACCTGTCCCGGCGGATCCGCCCGGTCGTGGCCGCCTCCCTGCACACGTTCATGGGGACCCTCATCCCGGCCTACACGCCAGATCGCACCGACCATCGGCGTTATGCTCGACTCTGCCGGGTCTTCGCCGACGCGCAACGTCGGCACCGCTACGTTCGCCTCGCCCACCGCGTGCTCGACGGAGCCACCGGAGAGTTCGAGGACTTCCTGCACCACGACCTCGGCTGCTTCGCCGTGTGCGTCGAGTCGTATCCCGTGTGGGCGAGCCTGCGGGCCGTCCCGTGGCCGACCACGCCGGGGCAACGCTTCCTACCCGCGGACCCGACGCCGTGGATCGAAAACGACTGTCCCGCGCTCCTCGCCCTCTTTCGCGCCGGACTCGAACTTGCGCGGGCGGGGCTTCGCCCGCATGCCCTCGGCACGCAGGCGTGATCGGCGGCGCGAAAGGTCCGTTCGTCCGGCGAGGGCCGCCACCCGAACCGCCCCGGGGATCCGGGATCAGCGCTGCGGTGGGAAGAGGGCGTCCACCGGGATCGGGGCCTTGCGACCGCCCTCCGGCGTCCACGACAGCCGCAACGCCACGGGCCCTTCCGCCTGGAAGTAGAGCAGATCCACCTGGTAGAGGCCGGGCTCGAGATAGACCAACTCGCACACCTCCTTGGCCTCGTGGACGCCGTCGTTGTCCACGACCAGGTTCTGTTCGAGGTAGAGCTGCGCGCCGTCGTCGCTCTCGACGCAAAGCTCCACCTCGCCCTCCGCCGTCACGTTGAGCCCGCCATTGGCGTGCATCGCAACGAAGGTGTTGCGCGGCCCGCCCCGGTCGACGAAGCCTTTGAACGGCCCCGACGGCACGTCCACGCCGGCAAGGTGAACGACGCCGACCGGATCCCCCACCTCGCCGAAGTCGGGGAGCTCGGTCGCACCGTCGGGCAACACGAACACCCGGGCCGTCAGACCGCGGTCGAGACGTTCTACGGGACGACCGAACGTCGTGTCGGCCAACATCGGCACGAAGGCCGCCGTGCTCGCCGCCTTGGACTTGCCACGAACGACGGTGATCGGGCCAGGCTGCTCGGCACCTGCCGGCACGCGCGCCACGATGCGCCCGACGTCGACCTCGACCACCTCCCACGCCCCACCCGGGCCCTCGACGCGCACGCTCTTGGTGAAGCCGCCGCCCGTGATCTCCACCAAGGACCCCGGCGCCGCCATGGTCGGATAGACGGACCGGACGCCGAATTCCGGCAGCGGCGTCACCGGCAGCGGCGTCCACTCCGGGTCCCGCGGCTTCTCCTTGGCGACCAGTTTGCGGCCCTTGATCGGATCGGCCCCGCGCACCGCCAGCGTGCTGCGCGGCTTGGGCGCATTCGGGTCCTTCGGGGTCGCCGCAGCCGCATCCTCCGGCGAGGCGGACGCATCGCCCCCCTGGCTTGCGGACGCGCAACCGGTTGCGACGCACAGGGAAATGGCAACTAGACGAGTTGGGGTCATGGGTTCCTCCGCGGGTCGGAAGCTTCGCATTCGACGCCCCGTCCTGCACCGGCATTCACGGGCGTGCGCGGCACGCTAGCACGATCCCCCGCCGACCGGCAGGCGCGCGGCCCGCTACCGGGGGCGCGCCACCAGTTTGACCTTCCCACCCTTTTGCACCACCACCAGGTCCACGTCACCACCGTGCCGCGCTCGCAGCTTCGGAACCGTTCGCCGCAGGGTGTCGACGAAGGCGCCGTAGGACAGCCCTTTCGTGGACTCGCCCGAGGCCTTCTTGGCGGCGACGAGTTCCCGATAGAGGCGACGCGCCTGCGCCGGATCGACACCGTCGTCGGTCGTCGCAGGTCGCTTCGGCCCGGGCCGGTCCGCCTCGGCCATGCGCTGCTTGGCCTTGCGTACGTGCCGTTCGTACGTTCCCTCTTCGATCTTGCGCAGGATCCGGGTCCAGTACTGCTCGTAGGTGACCAATCGGGCACGCAGCCCCTGCAGTCGAAACCGGAGGGCCGACCGACTGGGCCGCGTCTTCTCGATCTCCCGCAACATGCGCCGCACGCGGTCGTGCAACTCGCTCGGCGGACGCCGCTCGATGCCGAGGAAGTACTTCTCGTACGCGACGCGAAGCTGCTCGATCGACGCCTCGAGCTCGTCGAGCTGGTCGCACGGACGCCGACCGTGCGGATCCTGTCGTTCGGGCGTCTTGGAGCGGGCCACGCTGTGTCCCACAGCCTACCGCGTCCTCCGCCCCATCCGAAGCGTCTCCGTGGGCCGCCCCGGAGGGGGCACCTAGGCGGCCCGAGGCCCCCCGCGGTCCTCCCCGGCGGCTATCCTGCGGGCCGTGGGCGCTTGGCTCGCAATCCTGGCCATCGGCCTTACCGTCGTCCTCGTCCACGAGCTCGGCCACCTGGTCGCGGCCTGGATCTTCGACGTCGGCATCGCCCGGATCCGCGTCGGGGTCGGCCCGGTGCTGAGGACGTGGAGGCTGGGCCGGGCGCGCATCAGCCTGGGTCTGCTCCCCGTCGCGGTGCTGGTGGATCTGCTCGGGCGAGACCCCTCCGACCCCGTCCCCCCGGCCGACGCATCCCGCGCGCTTCGGTCGCGGCCGGTGTGGGTCCGTGCCGTCGTCCTGATGGCGGGGCCGGCGTGCAACCTGGCGCTTCCCGCGGTGCTTTGGTTCGGACACTTCATCGGCCAGACCGCCGTCCCCCCGCCCGTGGTCGGCACGGTCGTGGACGATTCGGCCGCCGCGACGGCAGGGATCGAACCGGGCGACCGCATCGTGTCCATCGACGGCGACGACGTCCGTTCCTTCGACGAGCTGATCCGGCGCATCGAGGCCGCCCCGGAACGCGAGTTGCGCGTGCACCTGGTCCGGGGCGGCGAACACCTCGAACGGTTCGTCCTGCCCCGCAAGGCCGTGGTCCGCACGGGACTCGGGGAACCCGCCATCGTCGGGCGCCTCGGCGTCCTGCCCCACTTCTACGCACCGCAGATCGGCGTGACCGACCCCGAGGGCCCGGCGGCGCGGGCGGGCTTGCGCACCGGGGACATCCTCACCTCCATCGACGGTGAACCCCTCGACACGGTCGAGGATCTCGAACGATGGCTCCCGCGCCTTTCACGTCGCTCCCAGGTGCGGCTGACCTACCTGCGGCCCGTGGCGCGCCGTGACGCCCTGGCCACCTGGGTCTACTTCGAGTCGCACCACGCGCAACTGCTGGCCGCCGCAAGTGCCTTCGGTGACACCGGCATGGCGCCGGCGAACACCTTCGTGCGGCGCGTGCAGCCCAATTCCCCGGCCGCCGCGGCCGGACTCGTCCCCGGCGACCGAATCGTCGAGGTGGACGGCCGCCCCTTCACGCGATGGGAGTTCCTCGAGGCGTACCTCGCCGCAGCCGGTACCCGCCCGGTCACCCTCGCCGTCGAGCGCCCGGGGCGTGCCCCCCGGACGGTCGTCGTCCAGCAACGCATCGCGGCGACCAAGGACGCCCGGGGCATCGTGCGTCGCTCGTTGCTCTTCGGGGCGGTCCCTTACGGGCGCACGTTCCGTCCGCCGCCCGAACCCTTGCGAGGCCGCTTCGCCTACGCCGTCGCCTCGTCCGTGGAGGCCTCGCGTCGCCTCCTCGCCGACGTGGCCGTCGCGGCGGTGACGCTCCCGTTTCGGGCAGCCACGGTCACGGATGCCACCCCCCTGCGCGGGGCCGCGTCCACGGCGCGCCGCCTCTTCGCCGACGCCGACGTCGAAGTGTTGCGCCTTGCGTCCATCGTGACCATCGTCGCGGGACTCGTGCACCTGCTGCCGCTCCCCATCCTCGACGGCGGGCGCCTGTTGTTCGACGTCCTCGACACCGTCCGCCGCAAACGATCGAGCACCATGTTGCGCTTTCGCATCGGCATCGCGGCCCTGCTCGTCACCCTCCTCGTCCTCGCCCTGGTGTGGGCCCGCACCTCCCCTTCGCCATGACGCCCCCGAATGCCGTCCTGCTCGCCATCGACACGTGCAGCCCCGGTGCCGTGATCGCGGCGGTCGACCTCGACGACGGCCGGATCGAAGGTACGGTCGTGGATGCTCCGCCCAACCAGACGTCGGAGGCCATGATGGACGCCACGGCCTCGTGCCTATCGGCCATCGGCGCGCCCCCCCGCCCGGTCGCCGCCGTGGCGGTGGCCGAGGGGCCGGGCACCTTCACGGGCACCCGGGCGGGCCTTGCATTTGCGTTCGGACTCTGCGTGGGATGGGACGTTCCATGCGTCCCGATCTCGCCGCTCGAGGCCCTGGCGCGGGCCAGCGGCATCCACGGAGAGGTCCTCGCGTGCCTCGATGCACGCAAGGGCGAGGTCTACGCTGCCGGGTTTCGGGTCGCCGCCGACGGCGCGATCACGGCCACGATGGATGCCGTACGTGCACCGTACCAGGCGGTCGCCGACGCGCGACCGTGGGCCGCCATCGTCGGTCCGGGTGCCGACGCGCACGCGGCGGACCTGAACGATGCGCGGATACGCCGCGGGGTGGTGACCACGCCGTCCGCCGTGGCCGCGGCGGCGCGCGCGGCCTTCTCGGCCAGTCTCGCCCGTCCCCCCGAGCGCGTACGTGCCGTATACCTGCGCAAGTCCTACGCCGAACTCGGGCTCAACCGGCCGAAGCGCCCGGCCTATCGCTCCCCGCTGCTCGACGACGACTCGGCGTGACCCACCCCCGCGGTGCCGGATGCCGCCGGCTCGGCCCGCCGCAGGCGCACGACGAAACGGGCTCCCCCGAGGGGCGCGTCCTCGACCCATACGTCGCCCCCGTGGTCGAGGAGGATCTTCTTGACGATGGCGAGGCCCAAGCCCGTACCGTCCCTGCGACCCGTGTGATAGGGCTCGAAGACGAGGCGGCGTCGCTCTGCCGGGATCCCCGGTCCGTTGTCGTCCACCACGATGCGCACGAACCCCCGATCGGGGTCGTCCTCCACGGCGATGCGCACGAAGACGCCATCGGTACCGACCTCGCGCGCCGCCTGCACGGCGTTCTCCACCAGGTTCACGAGGACCTGCTTGAGCAGAGCGCGGTCGGCGAGCACCCAAGTGCCCCTGCCGGAGGGCCGGATCTCGAGCCGATCGGCCTCGTCGTCGGTCAGATGACCGTAGGCCCGCTCGAACTCTTCGAGGATCCGGTCGACGGGCTCGGGGGCCGCGGCGACCTCGGGCATCTTGGCGAAGCGTGAGAACGTGGCCACCATGCGGCGCAACGTGCCCACCTCGTCCTCGACGATCTCGACGGCGGTGGCCAGGGTACGGGAAAACGCCGGATCGGTACCCGGATCCTTGTCGCGAAGCTGCTGCACGGCCAGGGTGATCGGCGTGAGCGGGTTCTTGATCTCGTGGGCGATGCGACGTGCCATCCCCTGCCAGGCGCCGATCCGCTCGAGATAGGCGACGCGCTCGCGCGCCCGCGCCAGCGCGTCGAGCATGGTGCGCAAGGCCTCGCCGAGCCGACCGACCTCGTCACGCCCGAGATCCGGCACGTCGATGTTCTCCTCACCCTGTTCGATGCGCGCCATGGTGGCCGCCAGGACCGCCACCCGGCGCGTGACCGTCCGGGCGAGCACGACCCCGAGGCCCATGGCCACGACGAGCACGACGGCCACGAGGATCGAGACGGCCCGCACGACCGCCGCCTCGTAGGCGTCGATCTGACGCCGTTCCACCGCGAGGGCTCGGCGCATACGTCCCACCTCCTGGAACCGTCGATCGTATTCGGGATCGACGCGGAAGACGGCCACCACCTCGGCCGTCTGGGGCGGCTCGTCTTCGGGCCAGGTGGCCT
Organism: Deltaproteobacteria bacterium; assembly: GCA_003696955.1. Lineage (GTDB taxonomy): Bacteria > Myxococcota_A > Polyangia > Nannocystales > Nannocystaceae > J032. The sequence continues at coordinate 15,640 of RFGU01000256.1, forward strand.
CGAACGTGACCTCCTCGTCGGCCACCGATCCCTGGCCGTAGGTCCGCGCCGCGCCTGCACGACGGACCGTGGCCGAGACGAGGTCCGGCTCGGCACCGACCGCCGCCTCCCACTCGCCATCGCCCCAGTCCTCCGCCCGGGCCTGCATCGCCAGCGCCCGCGCACGGGCACGGTAGGCGGATGCGAGGGCCTGCATCTGGTCGCGGTAGAAGGGCCGAACCACGTCCGCCATGTCCTCGGCGCGCACGAGGGACGCCTCGATGCGCGCGTCGAGATAGGTCGTGGAAAGCCGCAGCAGATAGGCCGCCGAACCGATGCACGCAAGGCTCACCAACGCCACCAGGGCCAGCACCTTGGCTTCGAACGATCGCCACCACGGAATGCCGGCCGCCATCTACCGCCTCGCCTCCAGGTAGAAGGGTTGGGTCCGTAGACGCACCGTCACCTCCGCCTCGGGCACCTCGCCGACCAGGAAGCCGACGAGTCGGCCGAACCATTGGACGTCCCGGTCCTGCGCCCGCGCCACGGCCGGGTCGGCCCCGGGCCCCTGCTCGTCGGGCCCGAGCGGGTTGCGTTGGGCGACGACGGCCACGGAGTACGACGGCCCTCCGGGCCCCCCACGGACGAGCCGGGACGTATCCGCGATGGGTACCCGCGCAAGGTGCGTCGCCGCATCCACGGCCGCACGGCGCTCGTCGTAGTACCGACGAAACAGGGTCCGCCCTCCTTGGCGCGCCTTGACCTCGTAGCGGTCGCCCTGGAGGAAGTCGAAGCGCAAGGTCACGAGGTGGACGCGCTGCTCGACCTCGCGGCGTGCCTTGCGGTCGACGACGATGATCCGGTAGCGCAGCACCGTCTCGAATCCGGAGTCCACCCACGCCATGGCGTCGCGATCCGACGCCCGCAGCAGTTCGGGAAACCCCATGGACATGGAGACGTAGCCGCCGTGATCGAAGAAGCGTGCCCGGCGAAACAGATAGTGATCGCGGCTGCGGGCAGCAATGAGCCACGGCGCCGCGGCGACGCCCCCGAAGGCGGCGAGGAAGCGCCGGCGCTTCACAGGGGCATCCTCCGCAACACGTTGCCGACGGAAAGGTCCATGACGCCCAGGGGCGTGTCGAGACGCAGGCCGAAGTTCGCGCGCAAGCCGAACGGCGCCACGGGACGGCCCGCGGCCCGGTCGGCGGCCCGTTGCTCCCGGTCCCCCGCCAGGGTGAACGTGCCGATGGACAGGAACAGGTCACCGCCGTAGATCCAACGGGTGCGACGGCGGCGAAACACCGGCCATACGTACTCCACGTCCAGTACCCCGAAGATGTTGCCGAAGGTGCGCTCGTCGATCCCCGTGCCGAACACGTCGATGGGCCCACGGGTCGAGTAGAGCAGGCCCTCTTCGCGGCCCGGCGTCCAGTCGCTCAGATCGCCGGCGTAGAAGAACTCGAAGCGCGGCGCCGTACCGACGATCTGCCCGGCGGTGATCGAGGGCGTCACCCAGTGCCGCCACGGCAGGCGGAACGTGTAGCCGCCCCCCGCGACGAACCGTAGATATTCGTAATTGGAACCCAGCCCCGGCGATCCCACGTGCAGATCCATGGCGATCCGCCCCCCCTTGCCATGACGATAGGCCTCGGACCGTCCGTCCCATGTAAGACTGACCTGGAGCACCGTGTGGCGGTGGGGACCGTCCCGCATGCGCAGATCCACGGGTTCGACGGTCCCGTCCGGGCGCGTCCACACGGGATCGGTGGGCAAGGTGGCGTCGATGCGCTCGAACCGGTACTCGACGCCCAGATCGAAGCCCACCACCACGGGGAAGGACAGGCCCACGCTCGCTCCGATCCGGTCGTAGTCGAAGGTGGAGAACGAGGAGGGCGACGGATCGTCGGCCGGCCCGGCGACGCGGTACGGCTCGCTTGCCGAGACCAGGTAGAGGCTGCCGAGCACGCCGAGGGGCGCACCGGGCAGGCGCGGTGCCTCGGCGAACACCCGGTAGGCCTGCTGCCTTCGTGCCTTGGGGATCCGAGGCAAGGTGCCCCAGACGAAGCCACCACCGAGCCACACGCCTCGGCCGAGGAAGTTGCGCTCGACGACGGTCAGGCCGCCGTGGAACGGCGTGAACTTCGAGCTTGCGGCATGCACGCGGGTCACCGAGACGGACAGCCGCTCCTCGACGTCCACGACGAGGACCACGCGATCGGGTGCGCTGCCGGGCCGGAGCCGCAGCGTCACCCGCCGGAAGTACCCCGTCTCCGCCAAGCGGGCGCGGGCGATCCGAATGCGCCGATCTCCGGGCAGCTCAAGGGCGGCCCCGGGCCGAAGCCCTGCATCTTCGAGCACGCGCTCGATGCGGTCGAGGGCGACGGTCTCCCGCCCGACGACCTCGATGCGCTCGATGCGAAGGACGGTGGCGACGGAGTCCTCCCTGGACGCGGCCCGTGCGTCCGTCCCCGCAGCCGTGCGGTCGGATCTTGGCTCCGCCTGCACGGGCGCGGACCACGTCGCAAGCCCACCCGCGCACGCGAGCACGCACCAGCGGACGCACCGGCGCGAAGTGGGACAACGTAGGTCCACGGGGGGCAGTGTACTGAATCCGTCCCGCTGGCCCACAGGGCATCGGCCGACGGCAGCGATGGAGCAAGCCTTGGTAGACTTGCGCCGCCCGTGCCCCCCCGCATCCTGTACGTCGAAGACGACGACGCCAACTATCTCCTCGTCGAGCGCGTGCTCGGTGCCGACGGTCGGGTGCAGGTGGAGCGGGCGAGTTCGGCGGAGGAGGCCCTCGAACGGCTCGAACGAACGTCCTACGATGGGATCCTCGTCGATCTCGACCTTCCGGGACGAAGCGGGCTCGACCTCGGTCGAACCCTCGGGGCGGATCCACGTTGGTCAGGCCTCCCCCGCGTCGCCATCAGTGCCAGCGTCATGAAACGCGAACGCGAGCACGCCAAGGAGGCCGGGTTCGTGGCCTTCGTCGCCAAACCCTTCGAGATCGCCGCCTTGCGCCGTCTCGTCCATGCCATCCTCGGGCTCGGCCGCGTCGATGCGTCCGCGTCGGATCCCTAGCTCGACGTATCATGTCGTCTGCGACCGCAGGTCCTCGGGCTTCGACGAAGGCCCCGCAAGGCGTTCGTGGCCGTCTCGGCCGAGCCCTCGCCGCGGGATGGGCCGCGGCGGCCCTCCTCGGCGGGCTCGACCTGGTCACCCATCCCGCCCTCGCCGAGACGAGCGGCGCGTCGGCTGCGGCGTGGTTGGGACTCGCCGCCCCCCTCGTGGTCGGGTACGCGGTCGGGGCGTGGGCCGACGGCCGCACCGCCAAGCCCCACCTCCAGACGGTCCTCGCGGGGATCGTCGGCGTCCTCGTCGCGCGGCCGCTGCTTCCCCCCCTCTTCGACGGCGGCACCATCGGCCGTCTGCCCGGCGCGCGCTTCGGCCCGATCGTCGCGCCCTGGCTCTTCGCGCTCGCCGTGGCGGCCGTACGGTGGACGGCCGCCCGCATCGCTGGACGAAGGCCGAACGCCGTGCATGCAGCGGCGGTGATCGGGGGCGTCGCGCTGGACGTGGCATCGCGGAGCCTGCGCCCGGACGAGCATCC
>RFGU01000257.1 GCA_003696955.1 Deltaproteobacteria bacterium
AGCCTCGGGTTGCGGCGAGCAAGTCGCGGCGATCAAGGCCGTGGCCAAAGTCGCCAAGACGGCGGCGAAGCAGGCGGAACGGGCGAAGGAAGCCGAAAGTGCCGAGAAGGCCCAGGCCGCCGAGGCCGCGGACGAAGACGGGACGACACCCGCCAACGATCCCGCGGCCGCGGCCGAAGACCCGGCTGCAGCGCTGGCGCTCGCGGCCCAAAAGATGCAGCAGCAAGGAGCGCTTCGGAAAGGGCCCGTGGTCAACTGGCGCAAGCTCATCGGGTTCCTTCCGGACGAGATCGGTGGTTTCACGGCGACGGGCGACGCCAAGGGCACGACCACCAAGATGGCGCCCGTGCCCGGTGCGGCGGGCACCGAGGTCCGCCGCGAGTACCGGCAAGGGGACGCGCGGGCCCGGGTGACCATCGTCGACACCACCATGAGCCCCGCCCTGCTCAGCGCCTTCAAGCTCACCGCCGGGATGGAGGAGGACTCCTCCGACGGCTACACCAAGGGCACGACCATCGCCGGGCATCCGGCCCGAGTGGAGTGGAAGGCCCGCTCGAAGCAGAGCACGGCCACCGTCCTCGTCGGCGACCGCTACCTGGTCACCGTTCGGGTGCGCAACACGAGCCGCGACGACGATGCCGCGAAGCTCGCGGCCGCCCTCGACCTGGCCGGGATCGCGGCGGTCGAGCCCGATCCGGCGTAGGCCGTGCACCAAGGGAACGATGGGGCAGGGGCGAAGGCCGACGCGGGAGCCTTTCGGAACCGGCGGGGCCCCGGGCCTGCACGAGCGGCCTCGTCGCGAGGACGCTGCGTGCGGCCATCGGGCGCAGGACCCCGCCGGATGCGGCCGCGACCGACTCGGCCCGCTAGATCGCTGCGGCGAGCGGATCGACCTCTGCGGCCGCCAACGCCCGCCGCCACGACCGGGGTGACATCCCGAAACGGCGACTGAACTCCCGGCTGAACTGGGAGGCGCTGGCATAGCCGACGGCCCGGGCCGCCTCGCTCGCCCCCTCGCCCGCCGCGATCCGCAGGGCCGCATGGTGCAGGCGCAGGGCCTTGACGAACTGTAGCGGCGAATGGTTCGTCGCGGCCTTGAAGCGCCGATGGAAGACGGCGCGGCTCATGCCGGCCCGACGCGCGAGCGCCTCCACCGTCACCGGCGCGTCGACGTGGGTCCGCAGGTACTCGACGATCTCGGCGATCTCGGCCATGCCGACCGTGGCGCGGCGCAAGAGCGGGCCCGCCGCTCCCTCGAGAAGGGCGAAGCCGAGCTCCCGTACGCGGCTCGGCGCGAGCACGCGCAAGGCCACGGGATCGTCGAGCAGCTCGAGCAGTCGGCCGACGGCCTCGCGCACAGGCTCCTCGAGGCGCCCGACGCAAAGCCCGGGCACCTCGTCGGTCGGCTCGGCCTCGTGGCGCGCTCTTGCGGCGGCCTCGTAGGCGACGCGGGTCTCGGTCATGGCCGGCGTGTCGAGATCGAAGGTGACGCCGAGGACCGGCGTCTCGCGCGACGCCGTGGGGACCTCGGCTTCCACGGGTAGGGCCAAGGTGGCGCAGAGGTAGTGATCCTCGTCGTAGACGAAGACGCGACCTCCGAGGTAGAGCCGCTTGGTTCCCGCGACGACGCAGCACAGACTCGCCGGGTAGATCCCGGGGAGGCGCTCGATGGGCGCTTCGACCCGAAATACGCGCAGGCCCTCGATGGGGGTCGGGAAGACCCCGTGAACCGGCGCGTGGCGGGCGACGAGGTCCCGAAGGTCCGAGCGGCACATGTCCCCATCCTTGTCGCGTTCACGCCCGATCCGCAAGGGCGAGAGACGATTGGGCAAGTATTCAAGACGCTTTCCACCTTTCGGACCACAGATGCGAGACGTACACCTGAACCGTCGACGCCGGCGCCCGTCGCTGGCGGCCGCCCCCTCCATCCTTCGCGAAAGCCTCGACCCATGTCCCCTCGACCCGCAAATCCCTTCGGCCCACGCGGCTGGACCCCCGACCGCATCGGCGACCTTCGCCACAAGACCTACGTCGTCACCGGCGGAAACGACGGCGCCGGATTCCACGCGTCCCGCATCCTGCTCGCCAAGGGTGCCCGTGTGGTGATGGCCAACCGCAATCCCGACAAGTCCCGGGCCGCCATCGCTGCGCTGAAGGACGCCATGGGACCGGACGTGCCGGTGTCCTTCGTGCGGATGGACCTCGCCTCGCTCGCGTCGGTGCGCGAGGCCGCCGAGGGGCTGCGGGCAAGTACCCCACGCATCGACGCGCTCGTCTGCAACGCCGCCATCGCCCAGGTTCCGCGGCGTACCCTCACGGAAGACGGCTTCGAGAGCCACCTCGGCGTCAACCACCTCGGGCACTTCCTGCTCTGCGCCCTGCTCTTCGACCGGATCGCGGCCGCCTCCGGGCGCGTCGTGGCGGTGGGCAGCAACGCCTACAAGATGGGGCCGCGGCGGCTTCGCTTCGAAGACCTCGACTTCGCGCACGGCTACTCCGGATGGGACGCCTACGCCCAGAGCAAGCTCGCGCAGACCATGTTCGGCTTCGAGCTCGATCGCCGCTGCCGGGACGCGAACGTGCCCGTGCGTGCCTTCGTGTGCCACCCCGGTGCCTCGCGCACCGGGCTCATCGCCAAGAACGGCGGCCTGCGGGACCGGATCGTGTGGGGCCTCCTCGCGCCGCTGGTGGCGCAGTCGGCCGAGCGCGGTGCGTGGCCCGAGGTCATGTGCGCCACCGAACCCGATCTGGCGCCGAAGACCCTCTACGGACCGACCAAGCGCATGGATACGGTGGGTCCCGTGGGCCCCTGCCCGCTCGATCCCATCGCCCTCGACCGAGAGGCCGCTGCCCACCTTTGGTCCATCTCGGAGGAACGCGTCGGCGTCCGATGGACTCCTGGCCGCCCGCCACGCCCCGTGGACGGATCCGCTACGGTGGACGGGGCCTTCCCGGACGGCGCGCACGCACCCCACCGGGGTTTCGAGGCGACGTCCGCCCCCGATCATCCCGCAGAGGTTCCGTCATGACCGCACCACGCATCATCGGCATCATGGGCATCGCCCTCGCCCTGCTCGGCACCGCCGCATCCATCGCTCCCGAGTGGTTTCCGTTCCTCACGCGCGCCAAGGCTCCGGCCCCCGACGTGTACGAGGCCATCGAACGCCGCGTCCGCGGGGGCATGGTGTTGGGGCTCGGACTCGCCTTCCTCGCGATCCCGTCCTTGCGCCCGTGGTCGGTGAGCGTTCCGACCGCCGTCTTCTACGTGGTGACGGGCGCCCTTGCCGCCCGGATCGTGGGCCTGCTCACCGACGGGACGCACCCCAAGCAGTGGCTGTGGGTCGCCGTCGAAGCCGGCATCATGTTGCTCGCCGCCTTGTGGCTGTGGAGGACCGGCGAGCCGCCGTCCGCATGACGCAGCGACGCGGACCGAACGCGCCGCATCCACACGTTGCCCTTGCCCTTCGGGCGCCGTCTGCCACACCGGCCCCGGCGGGCGCCGTGCGCCTGCGATCAGATCTCGCCGACGCCCTCGTCGCCTTCGGCGACGCCTTCCACGACCACGTTCGCTTCGAGGAACGCACCCTCTTCGAAGCCGCCCAACGCCTCGCCCTGTCCGCGGCCCTCGACGCCATCGCCGAAGCCTGCCGCGACCGTCCCACGGCCGAAGCCTGCCGCTGACGTGGCCGGCTGGCGGCAACCTCCCGACGAACATCGACCCCGCCCCGGCGATCGTCGAGTAGCGGCTCGCCGATCCCGGCGAGCGTCGCGGCGACTACTCCATCGCCGCGGCAGGCGAGCCGCCCGTGGCCGCGGCCGCCTTGCGTCGACCGGCCGCCTCGATGGCCAGGGACTTCAGGTTGCTCAGCCCCTTCTCGTAGTCCTTGCCGAGCATCTCGTCGAAGTCCATGAAGAGGGACATCGCCTTGCCCATGAAGCCGAGATCTTGATCGAAGGTCCAGGTCACCTTCACGCCGTCGCCCGCGGGTTCGTAGCGCAGGGAGGCGTCCGCCTCGTCCTCGAAGGGCTCGACGAAGCGAAGGTGCATCGTGATCTTCCCCGGCTCGATCCCCGTGATCGTTATGCTCCCCGTGCCCACCTCGTCGTTGCCCTTCCACGCGTAGACCGATCCCACCTCGTCGGTCTTCTCGGAGTAGGTGCGCTCCATGTCGGGATCGAGCGCGTCCCAGGGGCTCCACTCGTTGAACGCTCGCAGGTCGCGAAGGAGCGGCTCCACGTCCTCGACCGCCGCCCCCTCCACGATGGTGCTGCGCTCGACGTGGACGTGCCCCGGCCGCATGACGACCGCAACGACGAACGCCGCGATCAACAGACCGACGACCGAGAACGCAAGGACGAGTATTCTCTTCATGGCAGCACCTCGCCGCGGGAGCATACCCCACGCCGCACCAGGCCGCGGTGGCTCCCCGTGGTGGTCCACGAAGAACCTCCAGAGCGGACACCAGGCCGTCGCTCGCGATCGTGGGCAGCGGCCCCCGTTCCGAACACGAACGAGCTCGTCGGTGAGGGGGCGGGCGTTCCCTGGTCGAAGGGGACCTCGAGGCTGATGCGGGCCACCTCGCGGTCGATGACCTCGACGATCTCCTCGTAGAGGACGCCCTGCGGCGTCTCCGGGTCGTCGTTCTCGGCACTCGACTTGATCTGCACGCCGTGCTTGCGCAGCAGCGACTCGAGGAGGATCGGCGCCTTCCGGTTATGCGAGAAGCGGTCGAGCTCGTGGACCAGGATGTGGTCGACCGGGCCCATGCGGGAGAACACGATCGTCCGGTTCTGGTCATGATGTCCTCCGGCGTTTCGTGTCGAGGCCCGCCGAGCAGGGGGCCGTGCAGCTCCACGCTGCGTCGTCCGTACCTTCGGTTCCGCGAGCACCTCGAACTCTTCTCCGGACAACCTGGGACCGTCGTCCGAGGCGGGCCTCCGGCGCCCCGGCACGCGTGCTGCACGAAGGCCGGGCGTCGCCGCTGAGCGACCGGTCGTCTTTCAGCGGCGGCCTGTGACCCCCCTCGGTGCCGAGATCACCGGTCCACCTCGCGCGCCATTCCCGGTCCAACTGACCGCTTTCGCGGTCCAACGGGCACGTTTCCCGGTCCAACGCGTGGCCTGACCGGTCCAACGGGCGTGGTTCCCGGTCCAACGGGCAGCTAGCGCAGTGGAGACCGCGCTCTTAGCCGCCTGATGCCCAAATTTCACACTCCTCTTCACAAGTGGGGCGTTAGGCGTTATCTTCCTGGGGCGGCGGCCGTCGGCCGCGTGCCACGCGGCATGGGTGGTCCCGAGACCGCCGAAGGAGGCAACTTGACTGCAGAATACGACCCTCTGGTGGCGCCTCCCCCGAAGGAGGTACCGCTCCGGAACGCCCCCCTGGTAAGGGTGATCGCCCAGGTACGGTTCTCCCCCATCCTCTCCGTACAGCAGCCGGAGTTCATCGCACCATTCCAGGAGGCCATCCGCGCGGCATACCCGGTCCTGCACCAGGAACACGCGCAGAGCCTCCTCGTCGGGCCGCAGGGGATCGCCACGGGCCAGAAGCAGGTCGCCTGGCGCCTCGCCGATGTCGAGGGCGCATGGCGCGTCTCGCTCGCTCCGGAGTTCGTTGCACTCGAAACGACGGACTACTCGAGCCGGAACGACTTCATTGGGCGCATGCAAGTCGTCCTCGGTGCTGTGGCGAAGCACATCGAGCCTGCGGTCGTTCAACGTGTCGGCCTGCGCTACATCGATCGAGTCACCGGTGATGCGCTTGAGGACATCGCCAAGCTGGTCCGCCCGGAGATGCTCGGCATCGTCAATACCCCACTCTACGAGCACGCGCGACACGAGCTCAGCGAAACGCTCCTCAGCGTCCCGGACACCGGCGAACAACTGCTGGCACGCTGGGGACACCTGCCGGCGGGTGGCACCGTGGATCCGAACGCGATTGAGCCGATCCAAGAGCGAAGCTGGGTCCTCGACATCGACATGTTCTCGGCCGAGCAGCAGCCCTTCGCAGCGGATTCGCTCATCGAAGACCTTAGCCGCTTTGCCAAACGCCTTTACACGGTGTTCAGGTGGACCGTCACCGAGGAATTCCTGCTCCGGTATGGAGGGGAACCATGAGCCTGCACGCCGTCGACACAAGCGCAACACTGCCGACATCAGCGGAGGGAGCCATGCGGGCGACTCCGAGCCCTCAGCGCATCTTCGTACCCGGCTCTCTGCCCATGCCCGGCACAGCCGCTCGAAGCCTATCCATCGAGGAATGGAGGGGCTCGCTGCTCGGACCATCTGGGACGAGCAGCGGGATACGGACGAGCGGAAGTCGAGAACAAGAGCCCCTCGACACGGGCGCGGCCATCTCGGAGCTCCGGCGTCTTGCTGGCTTGACCTGGGCGCAGCTCGCACGCGTCTTCGGGGTCGCACGGCGCAGCCTTCACTTCTGGGCAAGTGGCAAACGGATCAACGCTACGAACGAGGAACGTCTCCGCAGACTGCTCGCAGTCCTCAGGCAAGCCGATCGGGGAAGCGCCGAGGAGAACCGGGTGATGCTGCTTCGCGATCACGACGGCATGATCCCCATCGACCTGTTGATCGCGGGCAGGTACGAGGAGTTCTTGGCTCTCGTAGGTACGGGCCGCGGCCGGCGCCGCATTGACCCGACACCCCTGTCTCGGGAGGCGCTGGAAGCTCGCAAGCCGCTGCCACCCGCGGAGTTGGTCGACGCTCTTCAGGATCGGGTTCACCGCGATGTCGGGCGCGGTCGCGCAGCTCGAACCGCGAGGAGTAAGCGGCGTGGGCGTGATTGATGAGGATGCCCGCAAGCGGATCGACGAAGCTCTGTCGGGTTGGCGCCAGGGAGACTGCGTCCTTGGAGAACTCTGGTTCCTCTTCCGCCTGGAGATCGAAGCTCCACTGACCGAGGAGGCGGCCCACGCGGCGGACGAAGGTGCCGACGCGGGCGAGGCACAGGTCCGCGGGTTCATGGTCGCGACGCAGACCTGCGACATCGTACGCGGCTGCAGCGAGCGACCGTTCATCGAGGTTTGCCCGCTTGTAAAGGTTGACCCCAAGAGAATGGAAGAGGTCCGACGAGGGCGCCGGCCGAACTACGCCTTCGTGCCTGGCGTGGCGGACCACGGGCTCGTCGCCGATCTCGACCGGGTGATGACAGTCGAGAAATCTGTCGTCGCAGCGTGGCCACGCACGGAGGGATGCCATGATGATGGCGACGTTCGTCTTCTGTCTCTTGCACTGGCACGCAAACGAGCGCGGGTCGCCTTCCCCGACGACTTCGTCGCTCTCGCATCGAACCTCATGCGGCGCATGGCCTCCAAGCACGCCAAGGACAGCGACGAGGGGCGCGCGCTACGAGCTCTGCGCGAGATTCGGGTGCGCGCAGCGCCTTCCTGGGATGCCGACGAGGTGGCTCTCATGTTCTGGTTCATCCGCAACGACGACGAGCCGCACTTCGAAGAAAAGGGCTGGGACCACTACCTCGATGACTGGTTGCGCCGCCTCCCGCCGGGCGGGCGCTTCACATCCATCGAAGGACTGGTCCAAACCCTTGATGACCTCACGGCCCGCGACTACGTGGAGAGCGACCCGCTCGACCTCGACCACCTCTCAACGCAAGACTCGACCGCGTAGCTCCCTCGGCTGCCCCCTCGGTCTCCTCGTTAGTCGCGCCCGTACGGTTGCGCCATCCACCTTGCGTGCCATTCCCGGTCCAACGGCGCCCCACCTGCTGTTGTCTAGATGGATCCTATTGCCCGACTTGGGCAACAGGCCTACGTCAGACAACGAATCCTTGACGGCGCCGTTGTCTGAAAATGCCGTGTTGCCCAGGGTGAGCAACACCAGAATAAGAGGCAACGACGATGGCATCGGCCATCGACATCCTGCGACAGCGGCTCCCTGCCGGGTGGCGGGCTGAAGAGCGGGAACCGCTGAACGCGGCAGGCGAACGGGCTCCTCGTGGTCGTCGCCCCCGATGGGCGACGCGCCGAACTGGTCCTGCTTCGCCGGGACCGGCTCGACCCGCGCTCCGTGCTCGCCATGCAGGTTCGCAAGCAGCAGCGCGGCGAGGCGCTACCCGACCTCGTCGTCGCGCCGTACCTGATCCCGGAGGTCCGCCGGCGCCTGCGCGAGGCAGGGATCGGCGTCGTGGACGAGACGGGCAACCTGCGCGTGTCGCTTGCAGAGCCCGGCCTGTTCATCGAGGCCTCCGGCGCAGACAAGAACCCGAGCCCGCGCCGCCGCCCCGCCCGCAGCCTAGCCGGCGCCAAGGCCGGACGCATCGTCCGGGCGCTGTGCGAGCGGCGCGAGCCCTGGGGCGTTCGGGAAGTCGCGACAGCCACCGACACCAACCCAGGCTACGTCTCCCGGCTACTTGCCTTCCTCGACCGCGAGGCCCTGGTGGAGCGCGACGACAAGGGCCGCGTCA
>RFGU01000258.1 GCA_003696955.1 Deltaproteobacteria bacterium
CCGCCACCGCCGTCGCCGCCACCGCCGCCGTCACCTCCGCCGCCGCCGTCACCGCCGCCGCCGTCACCGCCGCCGCCGCCGTCACCGCCGCCACCGTCACCGCCGCCCGGCGAGAACCCGGGATAGTAGATCCGTGTCGGCGGCTCTCCCGGTGGGTAGTCCTCCTCGGTCTGCCGAAATTCGAGATCGCCCAAGCCGTCGTCGGACGCCGCGCACCCGGGCAGCACGAGGGACGCGACGGTCAGCGGCAGGAGCCCCAAACGAATGGCGATATCCTTCATGGCAACGAGGGTAAAACAGTCGACAACTTTCATCATCCATAAAACTGGACCAGTGGGAATTTTCGTCGGATACCTTCCTACATGGCCCAGTCCGGGCCGCCCGCAGGCCCACAGGCGAGTCCCGCTCAACGGCCAGCGTCGAGCCCGAGTTGGCCCGTGATCTCGCGGAGTTCTCGGTCGTCCCACAGCCGGCGGTCGGGCAGCTTGCCCTGCCAGGACCGTACGAGTTCGGTGGCGGCGTCCACCTCGCCCTCGGCGAGCCGTGCACGCGCTGCGAGGACGAGGGCGCGACGTACGTCGGGGACGGCCTCGGGCCGAAGGGCGTTCAACGCCGCATCGGCCGCGACACGGGTATCCGCAGGATCTCCCGCGGCGTCGGCAGCTTCCGCGGCGGCGAGCCACACCCGCCCCAAGGTCCTTCCACCCTTGCCGGTCACCTCGAGGGCCCGGGCCGCCGCCGTACACCGCCGGGCCCGGTCGACGGGTGCGGCGGACCGGTCCGAAAGACATGCTACGGCCCGCAGGCGGGCCGCCTCGGCCGCCGCGGCATCTCCAAGGGACTCGACACCTTCGAGGGCCTGCTCGGCCAACTCGGCCGCTTCGTCGAACCGTCCGTTTCGGAGGGCCAATTCGGCCCGCTTGCGGGCGACGACCACGGCCTGCAACGAGCGCCCCTGCCCGGCCTCTTCGAGCAACCGTGCGGCACGGTCGAGGTGGCCGGCCGCCGCCTCGAGGTCGCCGGTCGCCTGGGCCACGACGGCGCGGACGGTCTCGACGTTGGCGTGGCGCACGGGGTCGATGCCCGCGAAGATCTCCGCCGCCCGATCCAACAGACGGCCCGCCGTCCCATAGTCGCCCTCGACGAGGGCGAGATTGGCGAGGTTGGCGACGATGGCACCGGCCCTCGGATGCCGCGCCCCCATGGTCTCCTCCACCAGTTCCAGGGCGGCCTCGAAGCGCGCCCGGGCCTCGTCGGTACGACCGGCGCGGACCAGCGCCGTCGCCAAGTTCGTCCACGTCACCGCGACGCGCGGTGAACGGGGGCCATGGGCCTGCTCCGCCAGCCGAGCCGCGGTCTCGTACGCCGCAACGGCGGCTTCGACGTCGCCCCGGGCGAGCGCGACCGCACCGCGCTGCGTCTCGAGGATCTCCCGTCGTGCCGCCGATGGTTCTCCGGCCGCGGTGGCCGTCTCGGCGGCCAAGAGGTAGGCCTCGGCCGCATCGAGTCTACCGCCAATCTCCGACGTTCCGTAGGCCAGGCCCACGTATGCAAGGAAGACCGTGTCCGCATCGTCCGCCTGCGACGCCAACGCGGCCGCACGGGCGAAGGCATCGCGCATCGCTGCGAGATCGCCCTGGCGCCGGGCCGCGTCGCCGACGTAGAGCCACGCACGTGCCTCGACGTCGGCGAAGCCCGCCTGCTGGGCCTGCTCGACGACCCGCCGGGCCGTCTCGAGGGAGGCCTCGGTACGCCCGGCTGCGGCGAGGGCGGCCGCCCGGGCAACCTCGGACAAGAGGGCGTCGGCCTGGGCCCGATCGGCGGCGTCGCGGCGGCGCGCCACTTCGGGGGGCTCGTACGACAGGCATTCGATGGGGCTGTCGAGCCCGACGAGGGCCTCGGCAGCGCGTTCGACGAGGCCGGGCGTGGGCTCGGCCAACGACTCGGCGAACACTCGAGTCTGCGCCAACGTTCGCTGCAGGCATGCCGCGCGCGCCTCGAAGATGGAGGCAGCCTCCCCGCCGGCCGCCTCCCGTGCCCGACACAACGACGCATGGGCCTCGCGCCAGGCGTCGAGGCGCCGGCGGATCAGGGCCACCACCCGCTCGGCGGCCTCCTCGGCGTACGGGAGCTTGGTCGCCGAGAATCCGGCATGGATGGCCTCGGACCATGCATCGAGGGGGATCGCTTCGATCTCCGCCCCCCCCGCAGCCTCACACCGTGCCAGGGCGGCGCCTTCGAAGTGGGCCACCGCGCCACCTACGCCCCCCATGGCAAGGACGACCCCGGCGATTGCGGCGATCCGGCGCCAACGTTTCGCCGGGTCGTGCGCGAGATCGGCCAGCAGCGCCCGCATGTCCGGATAGCGATCCTCGGGGTGGACCGAAAGCCCCCGCGCGAGGATCCGTTGCAGTCGGACCGGTACGTCGGTGTCGGCGGGGGGGGTGCGCAGGTTGCCCTCGAGGACGTTGCGCGTCTGTTCGGCGAACGTCCCTCCCTCGAAAGGAAGCTCGCCGTAGAGTGCCTCCCACAACGAGGCGCAGAAGCTGAACTGATCCCCGGCCGGACCGACCTCGAGTCCCATGTGTTGCTCCGGGGACATGTAGGCCGGCGTGCCGACCCGCCGGCCTTCCACCGTAAGGTGCAGGCTCGACGCCGATCGGGCCATGTCCACGACCGCCGCATCCTGGGAGGTTCGAAGGTCCTCCGCGTCGGGCAGGCGGACCACCTCGCCCGCCTCCTCGGTCGCTGCCGCCCGCTTCGCCAGCCCGAAGTCCAGCACCTTGACGGTGCCGTCCTCGCCCACAAGCACGTTGCCCGGCTTGAAGTCGCGGTGGACGATGCCTCGGTCGTGGGCGGCCGCGAGCCCCTCGCCCGCCGCCAGGAAGATGCGAAGCGCCTGTCGCCAGGGCAGGGGCCCGGCCTCGAGGAGATCGTCGAGGGAGCGCCCCGGAACGAACTCCATGGTCAGGTAGAGCGCCCCTTCCCAGATGTCCACGTCGAAGACCTGCACGACGTTGGGGTGGGAGAGCTTGGCGAGGGCCTGCGCCTCGCGGAGCAGGCGTGCCTTGCCCGACGTCAACGAGCGATCACCGAGCGTCTCGGGGAGTCCACGCAGGACCTTGAGCGCCACCTTGCGGTCGAGTTTCGGGTCGTAGGCGAGGTAGACGACCCCCATGCCGCCGCGACCGATCTCGTGCACGATGGTATAGCGCGCGATGATCCGGGGTGGCGCGTCCTCGGCTGCCGCGATCCGTGCGACGTCGCCGTCGGCGGTCGCATAGGGGTCCGCACCACCGTCCTCCTCCGAGATCGGCGCCAGGAGATCCCCGCTCGACGAAATGCGCATGGGTACCCGCATGATCTATCACGGGCAGCGCTCCGTGCACGTGCCCGACCGGCGGCATGGACCGCGCGGGTTCGCCCTGCCCCGTTTGGGTCAAGCAACGGGCGGACGAACCGTCACGGCGGATCGCCGGCCACGCCCCAGTCGATGCCCTGTGCCAAGGGTAACGTCCCCGAAGCATTGACCACGCACGTCTGACGCCGCATGTACGCCTTCCACGCATCGCTGCCCGCCTCGCGGCCGCCGCCCGTCGCCTTCTCGCCGCCGAAGGCGCCCCCCACCTCCGCGCCGCTCGTCCCCGTATTGACGTTGGCGATCCCGCAGTCGCTGCCCTCGGCGGACAGAAAGCGCCCCATGGCCCCCACGTCCCGGGTGAACAGGGCGCTCGAAAGCCCCTGCTCGACCGCGTTGTTGGCGGCGATGGCCTCGTCGAGGTCGGCGACCGGCGCCACGTAGAGGATGGGAGCGAAGGTCTCCTCGGCCATGATGTCGATGCCCCCGCCGGGTACGGCCACGAGGGTCGGCTCGACGAAGTGGCCGGGACCGGGCCGCCGGCGCCCGCCCACCACGACGCTGCCGCCCTGGGCGCGGGCGGTGGCGACGGCGGTCTCGAAGCGCTCGACGGCCCTGCCGTCGACGAGAGGGCCAACGAGAATCTTCTCGTCGAGGGGATCGCCGATCCGCTCGATCACCTGCTCGTAGGCCGCCCGCAGCCGCGCGAGCACCTCGTCGTAGCGGGACGCGTGGACGTAGAGCCGCCGCGTCGTCGTGCAGCGCTGGCCGGCGGTGCCGACGGCCCCGAAGACGACGGCGCGGACGGCCAGGTCCAGATCCGCCGTTTCATCTATGATGGCAGCATTGTTGCCGCCGAGCTCCAGGATCGTCCGCCCGAGACGGGCCGCCACCTTGGGCGCGACGACCCGCCCCATCGCGCACGAGCCGGTGGCGCTGACCAAGGGAAAGCGATCGTCCTCGACGAGGGCGAGGGTGCCGGGCGTAGGCGGCGCGACGGCCACGGTGACCGCGCCGAAGACGCCGGCCTCTTCGAAGACGGGTGCCGCGAGCCCGGCCAGGGCGTAGGCGGAAAGGGGCGTGTGCAAGCTGGGTTTCCACACGAAGCTGTCGCCGCACACCCAACCGATGGCGGCGTTCCATGCGAAGACCGCCACCGGAAAGTTGAAGGCCGTGATGCACAGCACGGGCCCGAGGGGATGCCAAGCCTCGAGCATGGTGTGGCCCGGGCGTTCCGACGGCAGCACGCGGCCCGCGAGACTGCGCGACAGACCGCAGGCGAAGTCGCAGATGTCGACGACCTCCTGCACCTCACCCCGCGCCTCGGCGATACACTTGCCCATCTCCCGCGCCACGAGCCGGGCCAGCGGCTCCTTGGCCGCGCGCACCCGGTCTCCGAACGTTCGCACGAGCTGGCCCCGTTCGGGTATGGGCAGGCGGCGCAGCGCCCCGAAGGCCTCACAGGCTGTGGCCGCGGCCGCGTCGCAGGCGGCAAGATCCGCGGCCGCCACCCGCGCAAGGACCGTCTCGGTGGCCGGGTCGACGACGGCGAGGTCCCCCGATGGCGGCGGCGGGACCCCGATCTCCTCGAACGTGGCGGCGATCCAAGGATCCGTGTGCGTTGCGTCGGGCATACGGCCCGAGCCTACCGGCCCTATCGCCCGGCGGCGAACCGGCGACGCCCTCGGGAATGTACGGGCCGCGGGCACGGTCGCAGGATGGGGACGGACGTGGGGCCCCGGTCTGCCGGACCTCCCCCGCCTCCGCTGCTAGCATGCACGCCGTGCCGACCTACACCGACGAGGAGATCCGCGAGATCTTCCACCGGGCCCTCATGGCCGACCGGGAAACCGGCGGCGGCGAGGGCGTCGAGCACGCCGCGCTGGTGGAGGCCGCCAAGGAGGTCGGCATCGAACCGAGCGCCCTCGAACGGGCGGCGGCCCAGGTTCTCGCCAAGCGCGAGACCGTAGATCTGGTACGGCGCGCCGAAGCCGAGGCCGCCAAGGCCGAGCGGCGGAGGCGCCGCGCCTTCGTCCGCCACCTCGGGTCGTATCTGGTGGTCATGGCCGGACTCGTCGCCCTGGATCTGGCCACCGGCCCGGGCACCTGGTGGATCTATCCGGCCATCGGCTGGGGCATCGCCGTGGGCCTCGACGGCTTCTCGACCCTTACGTTCGATCGCGAGCGAGAGGCCGAGCGGCGCCTCAAGAAGCTCGAGCGCAAGCGTGCCAAACGCAAGCGGCGCAAGGCCCTGGGGGCCGGCGACGGCGACGGGGAGGTGGCGCTCGCCCTGCGCGAACTCGAACGGGCCGCCGAACGTAGCGCCGCCTCCCTCATGCAGGCCCTCGCGCGCAAGCTCGACGAGTGGGAGCGCTCCGGCCGCCTCGGATCGGGCAAGCCCCGCTGACGCCCCGCGGCCCCGTCCGACGCCGAGGACCGCGCCACTATGCAGCGGAACGGGCGTCCGCCTCGAAGTAGCGATCGACGGCGGCGTGCCCGAGGTAGATGAGCGGCAACGTAAGGAGCGCGATGACGAACTTGTACGTGTAGTTCGTGATCGAAAGCTCGATCACCTGGGCGCCGGTCAACCTGCCGGGCAGACCGAACGCGATGGCGTTGATCACGAACGTGTCGATGAACTGGCTGACGACGGTCGATCCCACCGCCCGAAGCCAGAGCAGCCGCCCGCCGGTGGCCGCCCGTGCGACGACGAACACCACCGCATCCACGAGCTGGCTGGCCGCAAATGCCGTCACCGAGCCACCGATGATCCACAGGCTCTGCCCGTAGACGGTACGAAACGCACCGTCGTCCACGGGAGAGATGTCCGCCGCCGGGATCTCGATGCACGCCCAGAGGATCAGGAAGGCATAGAGGATGAGCGCCACCGCAAGCAAGGTCAGGCGTCGGACGGCCTTCGGCCCGTAGTATTCGTTCACGAGGTCCGTGGTCACGAACACGATGGGCCACGGCACCACACCCACGCTCATCACGTAGCCACCGACCCGCACGAGCTTGCCCCCGACGACCTCGCCGAGCAGCGCGTGGGTGAGGAAGATGCCCGCGAGCACCAAGAAGACGGTCTCGCGCCGGCTCGGCCGGTAGCGCGCCTTCTCGCGCCGCCAGGCGGTCGCAACCCCGGCCGCCGCCGGCCCCCCCGGCGACGTCGGCTCAGGCATGGGCGAGTTCGACGGCCCGCCGCATGTTGACGGAGACGAGCTTCGAGATCCCGCGCTGTTCCATCGTCACCCCGTAGAGCCTGTCGGCCAGCTCCATCGTGATCTTGTTGTGGGTGATGATGATGAACTGGGTGCGCTCCGACAGGGTTCGCACGAGGTTGCAGAACCGTACGACGTTGGCGTCGTCGAGGGGGGCGTCCACCTCGTCGAGGATGCAGAACGGGCTGGGTTTGATGAGGAACACGGCGAAGATGAGGCTCGTCGCCGTCAGCGCCTTCTCGCCGCCCGAGAGCAACTCGAGGCTGCGGAGCTGCTTGCCCGGCGGTTGGGCGTGGATCTCCACGCCCGTGTTCAACAGATCGTTCGGATCGGTCAGGCGCAACTCCGCTCGTCCCCCGTTGAACAGGCGCGGGAACACCTGCTGAAACTTCTCGTTGACCTTGTCGAAGGTCTCGCGGAATCGTTGGCGGGTCTCCCGGTCGATGCGGTCGATGGCCTCCTGGAGCTGCTCGACGGCCTCGCGCAGGTCCTCCCGTTGGCCCGTCAGGTACGTGTGGCGTTCCTTGACCTGCTCGTACTCGTCGATGGCGGCGAGGTTCACGTCGCCCATGCGCGAGACGATGCGCCGCAACTCCTTGCGCCGGGCGTGGGCGGCCTCGTCCGCCATGGGACGCGTGTGGTAGTCGACCAGCACCTCGAGGAGATCCACGTCGCAGCGCGCGGCCACGTCCTCGACCAGGTGGCGGCGTTCGAGTTCGTTCTCGCGGACCGCGAGATCCACCTCACCGAGCTGACCCGAGACGAGGTCGAGGTCGCCGCGCAGGGAACGGATCGACACCTCGAGTTGCTCCAAATCCAGGGTGACCTGCTCGTAACGCTCGCGCACGTCGTGCACCTGGGCCGACAAGGCCTTGCTGCGCTCGACGAGATCGACCAGTTCGGCGCGGGCCTCCTCGGTGGCCCTGCGCAGCTCCTCGAGCCGCTCCCGGGCGGACGTCTCGTGGGCTTCGAGGCGCTCGAGACGCGCCCGCTCGCTCCGTACCTGCTTGCCGAGCCGCTCGGACGCCTCGTCCAGGGTCTTGCGCACCTCCTCGTAGCGCGCGTGGGCGACCTTCGCCTCGGCCAGGGCCTCGCTGGCCTCCCGTTGGGCGTCACCGAGGGCCGCGAGGGCACGCTCGTGGGTCTCGATGGCCGCCTCCACCTCGGGACGCTCCCGCTCGAGTTCGGCGCACGCCGACTCGAGGGCGGCCAGACGCTCGGCGTGTTCGGCCAGAGCCCGGCGGCGCGCCTCGGCCTCGGCTTCGAGGCGCTCGACCTCCGCCGCACGCTCGGCCACGGCCCGCTCGGCGTGGCGCAACCCCTCCTCGGCCCGGGCCCGTTCGGCCTCGGCCGAACGCAACGCCGCCTCCGCCGCGTCGCGGTCCTGCTCCGCGGCAGCGATCTGCTCGAGCACCCCGAGGTGTTCCGCACGCGCCGCCTCCAGGGCCGCCTCGAGGTCGGCCACGATCCCCCGGAGCTGCTCGATCTCGCGCCGCTGCTGCAGCAGGGCCGCGTTGAGCGCCCCCGGGGCGCCCCCGGTGACGAAGCCCTCGGGATCGATCCGATCCCCGTCCGTCGTCACCAACGGGACGCTCGGCCGATGGCGGTGCCACAGCTCGAGGGCCCGAGCCAGCGGTGCCCGCACCACCACCGCGTCGCCGAGCAGGACGTTCACGAGGCCGCGGTACGGCGCCTCGGCCTGGACGAGATCGGCCAGGCGTCCGACGAACTCCGGCGACGATGCGAGCCCCTCGGGGAGGGCCGTCCGCGTGTCCCCGGCACCTTCGGGCACGGCAGCGGGACCGGCGACGCCACCGTCCACCGTGAGATCCACGAACTCCATCCCGCCGCCGCCCTCGGCCGGATCGGCCCAGCCGGAGGGCCGCACCGGGCCCTCGGTGGCGACCGCCGTTCGCGGGACGAACGTCGTGCGTCCTTCGTCCCGGGCCTTGAGCAACTCGACGCCCGCCACGGCGACGGTGGGGTCGTCCACCACGACGGCTTCGAGGCGGTCTCCAAGCACGGCGCTGACCGCCATCTCGAGGTGCTCCGGCGCCCGCACGTGGTCCGCGAGGATGCCGAGCACGGCATCCTGGCCGGCCTCCGCCGCTGCGCCCGCGCGCGCCTGGGTGAGTTCGGATCGGTGTTCGAGGACCACCTGCACGCCGCTCGTACACCGCTGGTAGCGCTGCTCGATCTCCTCGAGGGACTGGAGCCGCGAACGGGCGCGTTGCAGCTCGGCCCGCGCCGCATCGAGGGCGACCTCCGTCTGCTCCGCCCGCTGCTTGAGCTTCGCCCGCAACGCGTCGAGCTCGGCCCGGCGCCGCGTGGCCTCGGCCACGCGATCTTCCAACGCCTCCCGCCCCGCCAAGGCCTCGTCGCGGGCCGCCTTGGCGGCCTCGAGACGATCGGTGGCGGCCGCCAGGGCCTCGGCATCGTCGCGGACCCGGGCGTGGATCTCCTCCCGCATGGCGGAGGCCGCCGCCCGCTCGGCGGACGTACGGGCGATCTCCGCAGCGATCTCCTGCTGGCGCCGCCGCGCGGCCTCGAGGGCCTCGCGACGGTCGGCGAGATCCCGCTGGATCTCCTCTTGCCGGGCGTGCGCGGCCGCGAGGGCGGCCTCCACCTCGCGCCCCTCCTCGCTGCGGACACGCCGTCGCCGAGCCTCGGCGGCGGCAAGCTCCTCTTCGAGGTTGGTAAGCCCTCGCTGCACCGCTGCCCGTTCGGCCTCGGCCGAGGCGATGGTCGAGGCCAGGCTCTCCATCTCCCGCGCCCGGTAGCTCTGTTCGCTCTCGATGAGGCGGATCCGGTTGTCGACGCCGTAGAGTTCCTCCTGGCGGGCCGACAAGTCCTGCTCGATGCGGGCCTTGTCGAGCCGCAGGGCGGCCGATTTCGCCTCGAGCCCGTCGATCTCCCGGCGAAGGTCCTCGACCTGGCGGGCGAGTTCGTCGCGACGGGCGGCGAGCACGCCCCCTTCGGCCATGCGTTCGAAGTAGGCGTGGCTCGCGAGCCACAGTTCGAGGTCGGTGAGCTCCTCGCGGTAGCGCCGATACCGTTGGGCCTTCTTGGCCTGGCGTTCGAGGGTTCCGAGTCGGCTGCCGAGCTCGGCGAGCACGTCCTCGACCCGGGCGAGGTTTTGCATGGTGGCCTGGATCTTCGTCAGGGCCGCCGCCTTCTGGGCCTTGAACCGGGTGATCCCGGCGGCCTCGTCGATGACGTGGCGCCGTTCCTCCGGCTTGCTGGTGACCAGCTTGCCCACCTGCCCCTGCTCGATGATGGCGTACCCGCGGGCGCCGGCCCCGGTTCCCATGAGCAGTTCCTTGATGTCGCGCAACCGAACCGGGACCTTGTTGATCAGGTACTCGCTGGTGCCGTCGGCGAAGAGCCGTCGTGTGATCGCGATGCGATCGTACTCGTGGTAGGGCGGCGGGGCGTCCTGCTCGTCGTTGCGAAACGTCAACGTGACCTCGGCCATCGCCCCGGGGCCCCGCGTGGCGCAACCGGCGAAGATGACGTCGCTCATGCCGCCGCCGCGCAACTGCTTGGCGCTGCGTTCGCCCATGGCCCAGCGAACGGCATCGACGATGTTGGACTTGCCACATCCGTTGGGGCCGATGACCCCGGTGACGTGTTCGTCGACGTGGACCACCTGGCGGTCCGCGAACGACTTGAAACCGGCGATTTCGATCTTTTCGAGTCGCATGCGCGTCCATGGGGCCCGCAGTCCCGAGCCCTCGGGCGTTCGGATAACACCGAACGCCCCCCGGGGGAAAGCCCGGGATCGGCCTCCTTCGGCCCATTCGACCGGAAATTTCGCGTCATCCGGCGGACGGGATGGAGATCGCGCGCGGCCCTTGCAGATCGGCACGAGGGGTGCTCCCCTCCCGCCGCCCATGTCGCCCATCGTCTGGATCGTCCTCGCCGTACTGGCCGTGGCCCTGGTGGCCGTTCCCATGTTGCTGTGGCGGCGACGCCTGCCGGCCCCTCCGGCCGAGCGTCCGCTGCCCGAAGCGCCGGCGCCCGAGGCGGAGGCGCCCGCGCCAGCCGAGGCGCCCGCGACCGCCGAGGCGCCCGCGACCCCCGAGCCGCCCGCGCCAGCCGAAGCGCCCGCGACCGCCGAGGCGCCCGCAACCGCCGAGGCGCCCGCAACCGCCGAGGTGCCCGCAACCGCACCGG
>RFGU01000046.1 GCA_003696955.1 Deltaproteobacteria bacterium
TCCTTGCCGTCCGTCTCGTCGATCTGGGCACCCTCGTCACCCTCGTGGTGCTCGACGGCGCCCTCTTGACCTTTGCCTTCCTCCTGTTCCGCTACCTCTACCGGACGGGCACGGGGTACGTGCCGCCCGACGTCGAGCCCATCGAGCGCGAGGTGCCCACGCAGGAGCGCGTCGACGAGGGCGCCGAGACTGCGCCGGAACCCGACGTGGCCTCGGCCAGCGGCCACGCCCTGCGTCCCGCGTAGACGGCGCGGGCCCGCGGCCTTCGGACCGCGACGGTCGGCGCCCGATCCGCAGCGCGCCGGTCCACGGCCCGTGGGACGAGCAGACGGCGTTCCGCGCTGCGCTGCGGCAGCGTGACCCATGCACGTGGCCGCCGTGTACCCTCGAACCATGAAGGCGCCAAGGTGGCTTGCGACCGCGGCGGGCGCCGTCGTGGTACTCGCGTGTCGCGGAGGGCCTTCGCACGATGCGACGGCCACGACGACGGGGGCGTCGGGCACGACGGTGGTGGCCACCACGTCGGGCACCGCCGGGACGCAGACCGGCGGTACGGTCGGCGGATCGGGCACCGCCGGCGACACCAGCGGCGGAGCGCCCCGATGCTCGGAGGCGCCGGAGGACTACCTCGACGGATCCCTCGTCGAGCAACTCGCCGCGCTCGGCACGGGCACCCTGTGCTGCGCCGATCTCCTCGCGGCCTATCTCGATCGCATCGAGGCCCTCGACGACGGTCCCGACGGGATCGGTGCCGTGATCGCCCTCGATCCTGCGGCCGCACAGGCGGCGGCGGCACTCGATGCCCAGGATCGGCCCGCCGGGCCCCTGCACTGCGCCCTCCTGCTCGTCAAGGACAACATCGACGTCGCCGGCATGGCCAACACCGCAGGTTCCCTCGCCATGGTGGACAACGTGGTGCCGACGGACGCACCGGCCGTGGCGGCGCTGCGAACGGCGGGCGCCGTCGTCGTCGGCAAGGCGAACCTCAGCGAGTGGGCCAACTTCCGCGGGCAGAACAGCACGAGCGGCTGGAGCAGCCTCGGCGGGCAGACGAAGAACGGCGCCAACCCTGCCTACAACCCGTGCGGCTCGAGTTCGGGTTCGGCGGCGGCGATCGCCGCGGGCATGGTGCCCGCCGCCCTGGGCACGGAGACGAGCGGTTCCGTGGTGTGCCCGGCCTCGATGAACGGGGTGGTGGGGTTCAAGCCGACCCTCGGGCTCGTCAGCCGCACCGACGTGATCCCCATCGCCCACAGCCACGACACCATCGGCCCCATGGCGCGGACCGTCGAGGACGTGGCGCTGCTGCTGTCGGTCATGGCGGGGCCCGACCCGGAGGATCCGGCGACCTCCGAGATCCCGCCGGGGTTCGAGACGGATTTTCCCGCCGCCCTCGAAGGCGCCACCTTCGCCGGCAAGCGACTCGGCGTCGCGCCGTCCTTCGTGGCGGCCTTTCCCGTCGAGGAGCAGGCGCTCTTCGACGCCCAGATCGCGCGGATCGAAGCGGCCGGCGCCACCGTCGTGGACGTGTCCCTGCCGAGTACCGCGCCGCTGTCGGGCCCCTTCGTCACGGTGCTGACGACCGAACTCAAGGTGGATCTGAACGCCTACCTCGCCGACCACGCCGCCCCCGGAGTCCCGGGGTCGCTCGCCGAGATCATCGCCTTCAACGAGGCCAACGCCGCCGAGGTGATGCCCTACTTCGGTCAGGAGTGGTTCCTGCAAGCCCAGAACACGGCCGGGCTCGACGATCCGCAGTACGTGGACGCCCTCGCCACCGTGCGGCAGGGCGCGGGCGCAAACGGCCTCTTGCCGGTGCTCGAGGGCAACGACCTCGACGCCATCGTGCTGCCGACCACGGGCCCGGCGTGGACGACGAACTACGCCACGGGGGACGCCGGCGGCCCCTCGGCCGCCTTCCTGCCGGCGGCGGCGGGCTATCCGCACCTTACGGTTCCGATGGGCGAGGTGGGCGATCGGCCGGTGGGGATCTCGTTCATCGGGAGGCCGTGGGACGACGCGGCGATGCTGGCCCTCGGCCATGCGTACGAGACCCTGCCGTAGACTTCGTCGTGCGGGCGCGTGCGCTCTTCGGCCCGCGCGGCGGTCACTTAGGGCCGGTCGGGCGGAGTGCGGAGCGCTTCGAGGAGGAAGCGATTCGTGCGGGCCGGGGCGTCGGCGAGCACCCAGTGGCTTGCGTCCTCGATGCGTTCGAGGACGTACCGGGGCGCAAGCCGGGCGGGGGGCGCGGCGAGCTTGCGCCCGAGGTAGGCGTCCCGTTCTCCCCACAGGATCCACACGGGGACGGAAAGAGCCGTGAGCCGAGCGACGTTGCGCAGCGACGAGGGGCGCAGCAACGCCCGATAGTAGGAGATCGTCCCGAAGCGGCTCTCGGGCGATCCGACGGCTTCGACGTAGCGCTCGATGTCCGCCTCGGTGAACGCCTCCCGGCGAACCGGGTCCGTCCGCAGGATCCGGCGCAGGCGGGCATGATCGAAGGCCCCCGAGT
Source organism: Deltaproteobacteria bacterium (assembly GCA_003696955.1). Classification (GTDB taxonomy): domain Bacteria; phylum Myxococcota_A; class Polyangia; order Nannocystales; family Nannocystaceae; genus J032. The sequence continues at coordinate 2,510 of RFGU01000046.1, forward strand.
ACCACTCCGGCACCTTGGGCAA
>RFGU01000259.1 GCA_003696955.1 Deltaproteobacteria bacterium
CCCTCCACCTGCACGGCGTGCACGGGGCGCGGGGGGGGCAGCGCGGGCGCCGCCTGCATGGCCGCCTGCAGCAGCAGGCGGGTGGCGACCGCCGGGGGGATCGGGGCCATGTTGCGGCGCTTCTATACACCGCACCGGCCGAAGAGCGCAGAAGTGCGGACGCGGGTGCCTGCTGCCGTGGGGCCCTGCCGGGTCGCGGCCGAGTGGGCGAGGCGTCTGAGATCTCGTCGGCCCCCACGTCGGGGGCGTCGTCCCGCGGATCGCCCTCGAAATCGAAGTCGCACGGACCGGGATCGAGGGGTACGCCGGCATCCTCGGCGAGGGCCTGTCCGGTCGCCGAAAGGTGCAGATCGCCCCCGGCCGGGTCGACGAGGGCGTCGAGCCCCGCACCCTCGACGTTCCCCGCCGCCACGAGACCGCCGTCGCATGCGTCGCGGACGTCGCTGACGACCAGGTTGTTGCGGGCGTCGCCGGACGAACCCGGCTGCCAGCACCGGATCGATCCGTGGTTCGGCCCGGACGTACCGAGCACGGTGTTGTGCACGACCCTGGGGCTTTCGCAGGTGTTCTCCAGCGCGATGCCGTCCTCCCATCGGAAGAGGGAGGCGAAGATGGCGGGATCCACGGTCACGAGGACGTTGTTGCGCACGATCCCGCCGACGTGGCCGAGGTGGATCCCGAATTGGGGGCAAGGATCGTCGGGCCACGGTCGGGACACGGAGTTCGGATCGTCGCTGGCGAGCCCCAGTCCGATCCCCCGGGCGCAGTCGACGACGTAGTTGTTCTCGAAGATCCCTCCCCTCCACCGAGCCACATCCCGATCGCGTGCTGGGAGGCGTAGGAGATGCCTTCGTGGCAGTAGAAGCCCACGAAGGTGTTGTCGTGGACCCACCAGTCCAAGGCGCCGTGGGCGTCGATGCCCCCCGTGTAGCATTCGCCCGCGTTGACCTGCGGAACCTTCTGGCGCCCCGCCTCGGTAAGCTCCACGTGGCTGCAGCCGACCTCCGCGTCGTCGACGAAGGCGGACATGTTCCCGTTCCAGTTGGCCTTGATCGCCTGTTGGCCCGGGTCGACGAGGATCAGGCGGTAGAGCACGGTACCGCCCACGTTCTCCGTGCTCCCCTCCTCGCCGTAGATGTGGACCAGGTGCTGGTACGCATTGCGCAGGGTCAGCTCGACGATGGCGACGTTCGAGGCCGAGATCCCGATGAGTTCATGCAGCACCGAGTCCATGCCGTCGAGGATCACGTCGTCGGGGTTGCCGGTGCTCGAGCGCAGGGTCACGCCCGGCGTGGCGAAGTAGAGGCCGATGTCGGGGATCTCGTAGACGCCGGGTTCGAGCACGATGGTCTCACCGGTCTGGGCCGTAAGGGCGGCCTGACGCAGGGCGGTGACGTCCCCGGAGGCGATGGGGATCGTGGGGCCGCGCGGGGGCGGGTAGGGCTCGCACCGCGGGGAGGACGGCCCGCCTCCCGTCGTCGCGCCCGTGGACGTGGCTCCCGTCGTCGAGGCGCCGGAGGTGGCGGTGCCCGACGAAGCCGTCTCGCCCGAGGTTCCGGCGCCGCTCGTTCCGCTGGTCGCGGTCGTCGTGGCGGTTTCCGGGCCGCCCGTGGGGGCCGACGTCCCATCGTCGCCGCCTGCCACGCCTCCACCGCCGCATGCCGTCACGGCGGCGAAGGCGATGGGCGCAAGGAGGAGGCTCGGATGGCTTAGGGGCTTTCGTTGGAGCATGGCGCGGGGGCGAGCAGCATCCGCGCCAAGGACTTGGGGGATGGCGCCACCTTCGGAACGATGTTCCGCGCGGCAGTCCGAGGGTGGGAGTCCTCCCCCGTACGCCGCGAACTGGCTCCCTCGGCGCGAGGCGGGGGCCGCCGCCCTCGGCCACCTGGGGGCTGCGGTTACCGGTCGGCGACGGGTGGGGTCTGCCCGGCGCCGCGACGACGGTGCCCCGAGCCGGACGGTTGCGACAGCCTCGAACGTCGAACGAAGCGGTCGCCGGGAGGATCCCCTAAGGGGCGAGGATCGTCAGGAGGTCTCCGTCCAACGTCCAGTCATAGACGGTCAGGCCAGCGGTGGCCGGGCCTCCGAGGAGGTCGCCCTCGAGGGTGAAGGTCGAGCCGTGGCAGGGGCAGCGCCAGCCGTCGCCGCTGCGCGTCACGCCGCAGTGTTGATGGTTGCACTCCGTCCCGGTCACGATGAAGTCCCCTTCTGCGATGTGGGTGATGGCGATGGGGCGCAGGGTGCCGGCGTCCACCAGGGCGGTCTTTCCGATCTCCTGTAGCTCAGGCACCTCGGAGATCTTGACCGTAAAGTCCTCCGTGAGGACATCGACGCTTCCCGGGTTCGCGCATCCGAAGCACGCCCCGGCGGAGGCTGCGGTGACGACGTGGAGGAAGCGACGGCGGGTGATGGCATCGGAGCTGGACATGGAGGCAGCATGGGCCACGGCGGAAGGCGGAGCAACGCGGGGCGTGGGGGAGACGAGTCCTTCGGCAGCGGCTCGGCGCGTCCGTGACGATTGCGTGAACGGTGTCATGGGTTCATCACAATCCCCTGCTATCCGAACCGTCGTGCGTCGCGCGATGATTGTTCGGGGCGGGATATGGTACAGTCGTTGCAATGTTCTACATAGGCACGGGGGGGCATCCACGCACACAGGCAACCTCCCGGGGGAGGAGATGGCGGCCTCGCCGAGTGGCGACCGTGGACCGACGGTGCTTGCAGTGGTGCGGTTCGAGGCGTACAAGGGCCCCATGGACTTGCGACGATCTTCCCTGCACTCCATGGTTCTCTCCCTCGCATTGCTCGGCGCCTGCGGAGACGCCGGCTCCTCGGCCACGGGCGGTGAGAGCGGTTCGGCGGGCGGTACCGGCGGTTCGGCGGCTACCGACGGCGCGGCGACCATGGGGAGTGCTGGGGGCAGCGGTGGGGCATCCGGGCTGCCCTGCGAGATCGACCAGATCCTCGAGACCCACTGTCGGAGTTGCCACGGGACGACGCCGTCTTCGGGTGCGCCCAACAGCCTGGTGACACGGGCGGACCTCCTGGCCGACTCCCTGACGTCGCCCGGGCGCACCGTCGCCGAGGTCGCGGCGGATCGCATCGTGGGCATGGGAGGGGCGATCATGCCGCCCCCGCCTGCAGAGCCGTTGACCCAAGCAGAGATCGACACCTTCCAGGCATGGGTGGCCGATGGCGCTCCCGCGGGAACGTGCGAACCGAATCCGGAGCCGGACCCCTTCGACGTCGATCCCATGTGCAGCAGCGGCCAAACCTGGCAGGGAGGGAAGTTCTCGGAATCCCCCAACATGAACCCCGGGATGGAGTGCATCCACTGCCATACGAAGCCCTCCGACTTCGGGGGCTTCGAGGGCGGTCCGTCCTTCGTCGTCGCCGGCACGGTCTATCCGACCGGACACGAGCCGGACCTGTGCAACGGGGTCGACGGCGGCGTGGATCACGTGGCCGTCGTCCTGACCGATGCCAACGGGGTCGAGTTCTCGATCCCGGTCAACGGCGTCGGAAACTTCTTCGCCACCTACGCGGATCTCCCCTCGGGATTTACGGATCCGATCCACGCCAAGGTGGTCTCCGACAAGGGGGAGCGTGTGATGGTGGCGGCCCTGACCAGCGGGGACTGCAACAGCTGCCACACCCAGGACGGGGCCAACGGTGCGCCGGGGCGGATCGTCGCCCCCTGATGCCCGGCGCAGGGACGAGCCCGCCGGGCGTCGATCGATCGGCGGGGTGAAGGTGGTCGGCCTTGGCTTTCGGCGCGGAACGCAGGAAGGTTGGCGCCCGTGGAGGTCCCCGATGCGACACCGAGGCTTCCCGCCGGCGCCGTGGTCCTGGCCGCGGCCGTGGTGGGGGCGGCGGTGGCACTCCTGCGGGC
>RFGU01000047.1 GCA_003696955.1 Deltaproteobacteria bacterium
CCCCCGAGCAGCAGCGTCCGCCCGCCGATCCCCTCGCGACCGACGTTCCGCTGCTGTCGGGGGAGACCGTCGACCTCGGTCGGTTGCGGGGCATTCCGAGACTCGTCTATTTCGTGGCGCCCGACGCATCCGACGAACGGCTCGTGGAGTTGGCCCGCTGGGCAGCCGACGTCGCCCGCGGCGGCCGGAACCCCGGGCCGGTGGTGGTGCTGGTGGCGGCGACGAACGCCCACGACCGCCTCGTGGATCTATGGGGCGTGCCGTCGCCTGGGGTCTACTACGGGTGGGATCCCCAAGGTGCCGTAGCGGCACGCCTGGCCGTGGAGGCGTTTCCGGCCGTGATCCTGGCCGACGCCGAGGGGCACATCGTTCTGCGCCGGTCGGGTGAGTCCGCGGCGCGCCTCGCCGAGATCGGTCGCAAGGCCCGGGCGACGACCGGGGCCCCGGACTGGTGAACGAGGCGGCGCCGCTACGAGGCCTGCCGGCCCCTAGAGGTGGATCACCCGTCCGATGCAGGCGAGGGCAGCCTCCTTGACCGTCTCGCTCAGGGTCGGATGGGCGTGGACGCACAGGGCGAGGTCTTCGGCCGAGGCCGAGAACTCCATGGCGACGGCGGCCTCGGCGGCCAGCTCGCTGGCCCCCGCGCCGAGGATGTGGACGCCGAGCAGGCGGTCCGTCTCGGCGTGGGCGAGGACCTTGACGAAACCGTCGGTCTCTCCCATGGCCTTGGCTCGACCGTTCGCCATGAAGGGAAAGACCCCCTTGCGGTACGGCACGCCGGCTTCCTCGAGCTGCTGTTCCGTTCGTCCCACGGCGGCGATCTCGGGATGGGTGTACACGATGCCCGGGATCGCATCGTAGCTTACGTGGCCGTGGCCGCCGGCCATGTTCTCGACGGCGGCGATGCCTTCTTCCTCGGCCTTGTGCGCCAGCATGGCGCCACCGATGACGTCGCCGATGGCGTAGACCCCCTCGGCCGTGGTGCGGTAGGCCTCGTCCACCACGACGAAGCCGCGGTCGTTCGTCTCCACACCGGCCTCGGCGAGCCCGAGATCCGACGTATTGGGCCGGCGCCCGACCGAGACGAGCACCCGGTCGGCCACGATCTCCTGCGGCCCGTCCTTCGTCTCGTAGCGCACCTTCACTTCGTCGCCCGTCCGTTCGGCCCCCGTGACCTTCGCCCCAAAGACGAACGAAAGCCCCTGCTTGCGGAAGATGGACGTGGCCTTGCGCGAGACCTCTCGGTCCATGGCCGGTAGCAGGTGCGGCGCGTACTCGAGCAAGGTCACCTCGCTGCCGAGACGCGACCACACCGACCCCATCTCGAGGCCGATGTACCCGGCCCCGATGACCACGAGCCGCGCGGGAACCTCGGGGTAGGCGAGGGCCTCGGTGGACGTGCCGATGCGGTCGCCGTCGAGTTCCACGCCCGGAAGCGTGGCGGGGACCGAACCCGTGGCCACCAGGACGAAGCGGCCCTCGAGACTCCGGGTGGTACCGTCCGCGAGGGTCACTTCCACCCGGCGGCCGGACTGCAGCCGGCCGCGCCCCCGGACGTGTTCGATGCGGTGCTTCTTGAAGAGGCCGGCGATGCCCCGGGTGAGTTGGTCGACCACCGCATCCTTGCGTGCGAGCATGGCCGAAAGATCGAGTTCGACGCCCCCGACACGAATGCCGTGGGCGTCGAGGTGCTTGCCGGCGATCTCGGCATAGCGGTGGCTCGACTCGAGCAGCGCCTTGCTCGGGATGCAGCCGACGCGAAGGCAGGTGCCTCCCAGACGCTCGTTCTCGTCGACGCAGGCCACCTTCATGCCCAACTGGGCGGCACGGATGGCGGCGACGTATCCGCCGGGACCGGCGCCGAGGACGATGAGATCGTAGGCATGGGACATGGTGTGGACTCCTCTCGAGCGGGCGGCAGGGGACTACACCTCGAGCAACAGACGCGTGGGGTCCTCGATGCACTCCTTGATCCGCACGAGGAACTGAACCGCTTCACGTCCGTCGATGACGCGGTGGTCGTAGGTGAGGGCGACGTACATCACGGGGCGGATCTCGACCTTGCCGTCCACCGCCATGGGGCGTTCGACGATGTTGTGCAGCCCCAAGATGCCCGTCTGCGGCGGGTTGATGATGGGCGTCGACAACATCGATCCGTAGACACCACCGTTCGAGATCGTGAAGGTGCCGCCCTGCAGTTCGTCGAGGGACAGCTTGTTCTCCCGGGCGCGGCGGGCGAAGTCGGCGATGGTCTTCTCGATCTCCGCGAAGGACAGGGCGTCGGCGTTCCGGATGACGGGAACCACCAGGCCGCGTCCGCCCCCCACGGCCACGCCGATGTCGTAGTGGTACTTGTAGACGATTTCCTCGCCGTCGATCTCGCTGTTGACGGCCGGGAATGCCTTGAGTGCCTCGACGGCCGCCTTGACGAAGAACGACATGAACCCGAGCTTGGCACCGTGCCGCTCGATGAAGGCCTCCTTGTGGCGCTTGCGGACGGCGATGACGGCCGACATGTCCACCTCGTTGAAGGTGGTGAGCAAGGCCGCATGCTGTTGCGCCTCGACGAGACGGCGCGCGATGGTCTTGCGCAGGGGCGTCATGCGCTTGCGTTCCTCGCGACCTTCGGGACGCGGCGGCGTGGAGGCAGGGGCGGAGGCTCGGGGGGCGGGCGCGGCCGACGCCTGCGCGGCCGTGGCGTGGCGCACGACGTCCTCCTTGAGCACCCGGCCACCCCGGCCCGTGCCGGGGACGGCCGACGGATCCACGCCTCGACGCTGCGCCTCGGCCCGAGCCGCCGGCATCACCGGGGCCGGGAAGGTGGGGGCGGGGGCCGCGGCCGACGGCGCCTGCTGCGAAGGCTCCGGGGCCGTGGGCGCCGGGGCGGCCCGTTCCGAGGAGGTGCCCCTGTCGGCATCGCCCGCCGGGGAAGGGGCCGCCTTGGCGGTCTCGTCGATGGTGCCGATGGTCTGGCCCACGGCGACGGTGTCGCCCTCGGCGACGGTGCGTTCGGTCAACACGCCTGCGACGGGGGCGGGCACTTCGACGCTCACCTTGTCCGTCTCGATCTCGACGACGGGTTCGTCGACGTCGACGTGTTCGCCGACGTCCTTGAGCCAGCGGGCGACGATGCCCTCGGTGACGGACTCGCCCATTTGGGGAACTTGGATGGGGGTGCTCATGGGATGGATCAGGTGCTTTCGGAGTAGGCTTCGTTCATGATGAGGTCGTGTTCGAGCTTGTGGCTCTCGGGGCTTCCGGTGGCCGGGCTCGCGCTTGCGCTTCGGCCGGCGTAGCGAAGGCGCGTGCCGTGGCCGAAGTTGGCCAACATGGGGTCGATGCGCGGCCGCAGGAAGCTCCAGGGACCCATGTTCTCGGGCTCGTCCTGGACCCAGACGAACGACTCGGCGCCCCGGTACCGGGCGAGAACGTCGGTGAGTTGCCGTTCGGGGAAGGGATAGAGTTGTTCGATGCGGACGATGGCGCAGTCGTCACGCCCCCGTCGGGCGCGTTCGCTCACGAGGTCGTAGTAGATGCGCCCCGAGCACAGGAGGACACGTCGGGTGCGGGCGGCCTCGTCGTCGCTTCGGGCATCGTCGATGATGCGGTGGAAGCATCCTCCCGTGAAGTCCGTAAGCGGCGAGAAGGACTCGCGCAGGCGCAACAAGCTCTTGGGCGTCATGACGATCAAGGGTTTTCGCCATGCGCGTAGGACTTGGCGGCGGAGCATGTGGAACATCTGCGCCGGCGTCGAGGGCTGGCACACCTGCATGTTGTCCTCGGCGCAAAGCTGCAGGAACCGCTCGAGCCGCGCGCTCGAGTGCTCGGGGCCCTGACCTTCGTATCCATGGGGCAGGAACAACACGAGGCCCGAGATGCGGTTCCACTTGTCCTCGCTCGACGAGATGAACTGGTCGATGATGACCTGGGCCGTGTTGCAGAAGTCACCGAACTGGGCTTCCCAGATGCAAAGGGCGTACGGCGCGGCGAGGGAGTAGCCGAACTCGAAGCCGAGCACCGCGTACTCGGAAAGGGGGCTGTTGTAGATGGCGATCGGTGCCTTGCGCCCCTCCACCGCGTCGAGCGGGAAGTACCGCTCGCCGGTCTCGGTGTCGATCCAGGCGGCGTGGCGGTGGCTGAAGGTGCCACGGATCGAATCCTGCCCGGAAAGGCGTACCGGATGCCCGGCGCGGGCCAGGGAACCGTAGGTCAGGTACTCGCCCGCGGCCCACGACAGGGGCTCGCGGCCTTCGAGCATGGCACCCACGTCCGCAAGGATTCGGCGCACCTTCGGGTGGAGGTTGAACCCTTCGGGGACCGTGGAGAGTGCCGTGCGAACGGCATCGACGTCGGTGCTCGAGATGGACGTGTCGGGCACGTCGTCGTCGGGCTCGGGCCCGCCGCGATAGTTCTTCCAGATGCCGTGCATGGGCGACGGCGCCTTGTTCGGTCCCTCGCGGCGGACGGCCTCGAGGGCCGTCTCGAACTCCTCGCGGATCTCCCGATCCATGGCCTTGCAGTCGGCTTCCGTCACCGTGCCGCGCTCGATGAGACGGCGCTGGTAGATGTCGCGCACGGACGGGTGCTTGCGGATCAGCTTGTACATCACGGGCTGCGTGAACGTGGGTTCGTCGCCCTCGTTGTGCCCGTACTTGCGATAGCAGACCAGATCGATGACCACGTCCGTATGGAAGCGCTGCCGGTATTCGGCGGCGAGTTGGGCGACGTAGGCGGCCGCCTCGGGGTCGTCGCCGTTGACGTGGAAGATCGGGACGTTGATCATGTCCGCCACGGCCGTGCAGTAGATCGTCGAACGGGCTTCGTGGGGTTCGGTCGTAAACCCCACCTGGTTGTCGATGACGATGCGGATGGTGCCCCCCGTCGTGTACCCCGGCAGCCGACTGAGGTTCAGCGTCTCGGCGAACACGCCCTGCCCGGCGATGGCGCCGTCGCCGTGCATGGTGACACCGAGGACGCGGTCGTGGGCGTCGTCCCCGATGTAGTCTTGTTTCGACCGCACGCGCCCCGCGATGACCGGCGTGATGGCCTCGAGGTGGCTCGGGTTGAACGCCAGGGCCAGGTACATCTTGCGGCCCGAAGGATGCAGATAGTAGCGATAGCAACCCTTGTGATACTTCACGTCGCCGCCGCCGAGGTTCACCCACGGATCGCCGGACTCGAACTCGGAGAAGATCTCCGCGGGCGTCTTGCCGAAGATGTTCATCATCACGGCGAGGCGGCCCCGGTGCGCCATGCCCATGACGATCTCCTCGGCACCGAGGGTGCCGGCCTCGTCGATGAGGGTCTCGAGCAGGGAAAGCAGGCTCTCGCCACCGGCGATGGAGAAGCGCTTGGCCCCGATGAACTTCTGGTGGAGGAACCGGTCGGCGTTGTCGGCGCGGGCGAGGCTGCGGAGGATCTTGCGCTGGATCTCCGGAGGCGGCGTCCGTTCGTTCTCGGTGGACTCCATGCGCGCGCGTAGCCACTCGCGCCGATCGGGGTCGGCGATCTGCCAGTACTCGACCCCGATCTTGCGGCAGTACGTCCGGCGAAGCCGTTCGAGGATCCGCCGCAGGGGGACGGCGCGTTCCGGGAACAACGAGCCCGGGTCGAACATGCGGTCCATGTGTTCCTCGCCGAGGCCGAACGTGGCGGGGTCGAGGGCCGAGACGTTCAGGCCACGGGGGCGTCCGAGTGGGTCGATGTCGGCGGCGAGGTGCCCCTGCAGGCGAAAGTTCTCGATGAGTTTGTCGACACGGGCCTGCAAGGCGACCTGCTCGGCGTCCCCCTCGAGGCGAGGAGGGACCATGGCGCCGCCTTCGCCCCCGTCGAATCCGCCCCGTTCGATCCAGGTGCGAAACGCGGGATCGACGGAGGCCGGATCCTCGCGGTAGCGTTCGTAGAGCGCTTCTAGGAACGGAAGGTTGTCCGGGGAGATCGGCGTCGTGCGCGACATGGGCGAGGGGGGAGTCTACCCGTCCTCGCACGGTTTCGCCCGGTCGGGACGGGTCCAGGGCGTCCCGTCCCGGCCCGCCTGCCGCTTTGGTACCGCGCGCCGCGGTGCGGCCCGAGAAACCGCCGTTTCGTCGCCTGGCCGCGACCGAGGCGCGCGCGGGCCCGACGCCGCCTCGACGGCGGGACCGGGCGTCGGGTACCGTGCAGGGGCGATGGCGGCAGACAACGAAGCACGCGAAGGCGGCTCCCTCGTCTCGAAGCGTGTGCGCGACGTCCTCGAGGGCACGGGGGAGTCCTGGACGCGACGGATGTTCGAACTCGGCCGGCGCCTGCGCGCACAGGGGGGCGGGCCCGTGTTCGACCTCTCCTTGGGCAATCCGAGCCTCGAGCCACCGCCAGCCTTCGTCGCCGCCCTTCGCGAACTCGTCGAGGATCCCACCCCCGGACGCCACCGCTACATGACGAACGCCGGTTTCCCCGAGGTTCGGGCGTTCGTGGCCGAGCGCGAGTCCGCACGATTCGGCCTGGCCATCGACGCCGACGACGTCGTCCTTTCGGTGGGGGCCGCCGGCGGCCTGGCCATCGTGCTGCGTGCCCTCACCGATCCGGGCGACGAGGTGGTGGTACCCGCGCCGTACTTCTCGGAGTACGACCACTACTGCCGCCATGCGGACGTACGCCTGGTGGCGGCCGAGACCGGCGACGACTTCGCCCTCGACGTGGAGGCCATCGAGCGCGTGCTCTCGCCCCGCACGCGCATCGTCCTGCTCAACTCGCCGAACAACCCGACCGGGGCGATCTACGGCGCACGGGATCTTTCGCGGCTGGCCGACGTGCTCACCGGCCATGCGACGCAGGACGGTCGCCCGCCCGTGCTCGTCGAGGACGCCCCGTATCGGGATCTCGTCTACGACGGATCCGTGCCGGCGAGCGCGATGACTGTCTACCCCCACACGATCCACGTCACGAGCCATTCGAAGGATCTCGGGCTGGCCGGGGAGCGCATCGGATATGCCGTGATCTCGCCGCGGCTCGCCGATCGTCGCACCGTTGCCCGTGCCCTGGCCTACTGCAATCGGACCCTCGGCTTCGTCAACGCCCCGGCGCTCATGCAACGGGTGCTGCCCAAGGTGCTCGGGCGTCCCGACGGTCGCGTGGACGTGGGCGTCTATGCACGGCGGGCGCGACGCCTACGCGCCGGGCTCGTTGGGCTCGGGTTCGCCGTGCCCGAGCCTCGGGCGGGCTTCTTCCTGTTTCCGCGCTTGCCCGACGCCGTCGTTGCCCGGACCCCGGAGGGCCAGGCGGCCGACGTGGCCTTCGCCGAGCGCCTCGTCGCCCGGCGTTGCATCGTCGTGCCGGGGAGCGCCTTCGGCGTCGAGAACCACCTGCGCCTTTCCGTCGCGACCGACGACGCCGCCATCGACGGTGCGCTGGCGGCCATCGAAGCCGAACTTGCCACACGCTGAGGTCGGCGCGTTTTTGCCCCAGGAGCCGGCCCCGCGGCGCCCAAGGCTCCGGCCTCGCCCGGCGCGGCTGCTCGCCGACGCCGAATGTGCCAATCTCCGGCGGTCATGCCTGGTTCCGACCTACGCCTCGACGTGCTCGAACGCCCCGTCGCCTACACGGGAGAGGCGCTCAGCGTCCAGTCCCTCGAGCAGTCCATCGCGGCCGAACGGAAGGTGCAAAACGAGAAGGTCGCCGAACTGTCGTCGCTGCGGGAGCGCAACGCCGAGATCCAGAAGGCGCTGGCGGACGAGGTGGCCAAGCTGCGCAAGTTCTCCGACTACCTCGACGGCACGGCTACACGCGCGGGGTTCTGGTCCGGGCTCAAGGAACTGCTCAGCTACGTTCCGGGGCTTTCGTCGCTGGCGCTGAGCAAGCGCTCCATCGAGGAGCTGCTCAAGCAGCAGTACGAGATCGGCGTACGGCGCGTCGAAGACGCCGCCGCCTACGTGGAAACCCTCGAGAAGAGCGAGAAGGATCTCTACGCCGAGATCGACCGGATCAACGGCAAGGTCGTGGAGATGGCGAAGAACGAGCAACTCGCCGCCGACTACGTGCTCGAACTCAAGGCGCTGGTGGACGCCCTCGAGTCGGAACGGCAGGCCGTGGCGGCCGGCAGCGTGGAGGCCCGGGACATCGAGGCCAAGCAGGATCGCGCCCGGGCGCTGCTCGCGGAGCATTCGAGCAAGCTTCAGCTCTACTCCACGGCGGAGGAACGCTACGCCCTGCTGCGCGAACACACCCGCAAGCTGGCCGAGACGGTTCGCAACCTGCGCAACGACCTGTCCCAGTACACCCAGGCCGCGTCGATCAAGCTCGACATGGCCGCGGCCCAGATCCAGGCCGTGGGGACGGCGGCCGACGCCTCGGTCGTCATGCTCGAGATGAAGCGCAGTCTCGACGTGATGACCGAGTCCATGAACGTCACCACCCAATTCGTCAGCGACACGCAGGTGTTCTTCCGGCGCAATCTCGACCGACTCGTGGACGAGCTTGCGACCTTCGACGAGACGACTTCGAAGGTGCTCGAGGAGAACCTGGCCGAGAGCGCGGCCATCGAGGATGCGCGCATCGAGGCGGCCGTGGCGAAGGCCAAGGGCGCCCGGGCCCAAGCGGGCGCCACCGACCCGTCGTGAGCGGGGGCGGATCGAACGACGCGGGCGCCGCCGCGGTGTGTCTCGAAGGCGACGCCGCCCGGGCCTACGCCCGCGCTGCGTCCGTGCTTCTGCGTCGTGCGCCGGGCCACCCGGCGCTTCCGCCCCTTCGGCGCCTGCGCAACACCTTGGCCGTGCTCGCAGCGCAGGACCGTGCCCCTAGGATCTTCGTCGACCGCCGCACCGGACTTCCGAGCCTCGCGAGCCTGACCCGGGCCAAGGTACGGGCCGAGCGCGCCGGGCGGACCGGACGCGCGGCACCGGCCGACGTGGACGCCTTCGAGGCCCGCGTGCTGCACGAGGAGGGGGCGATGCTCCGCGTGCGGATCCAACTGTACAAGATCGCCGGTGACGGCCACTGGATCGGGCTCGTCGCCCACCTTCGATGGACTCGCGGGGCCGGACCGCGGTGGATCGCCCCCGCGGCAGGCTGCAGCGCCGAGGTGGACGACCGGCTGCGCACGCTGCTGTACACGTGGGCGACCCACGACAGCGAGCTTTCGTTCACGCGGCTTGCCGACCTCGACGGGATCGAGGTCGAGCGGATCGAGCGCGGGGTCGTAGGGCCGCTGCGCCTTTCCTTGCCCGGTGCGGGCGTGGTGGCCCTCCACGGGGCCGAGCAGGTGGATCCCTTCCTCGCCGCCTGGACCGTTGCCGTACGCAAAGCCGACCATCCTCTCGGACTCCTCGACCTGTTCTCGGACGCCTGCGTGGCCGGTGACGATCCCGACCACGACAACGATCCCCGGGCGCGCCTGCTCGAGGCCACCTTGTCGGCTGCGGGACGAGCGTCGCGCGACGCCCGCCGGATGGAGCGCCCCTACGGAGTCGTCAAGGACCGCTGGTTCGTCGCGACACCGCCGCTCGACGAGGCCGTACGCCGCCTTTGCCGGCGCGCCGGAACGTCGAACCGCGTCGTCTCCGTGTCGGCGGTCGCGCTCGTCCCCTGACCTTCGACCTCGCGACGGATCTGGCTACGTCCGGGCAGGCACGCGACACACCATCATCGAGCACCCTCGGGCCAGGTCACCGTGGTGTAGGGCAGATCGGGATGGGAGAACAGGTAGCCCTGGAAGAGCCGGCACCCGAGGTCCCGCAGGATCTCGAATTCCTCGCTGCGTTCCACGCCTTCGGCGATCACCTCGACGCCGAGTTCGTCGCATGCGCGTACCATGGAGGCCACGAGCTGCCGCTTCGTGGGGATTCGATCGATGTCGCGTACCAGATCCATGTCGATCTTGACGATGTCCGGCTCGAGGAGCGCAAAACTCGTAAGCCCCGCGTGGCCTGCTCCGAAGTCGTCGATGGCCACGCGGTAGCCGAGGGTCTTGAGCCGCCGGACGTGCCGGTGGATGCTCGGATCGTCGGTCAACGAATGGCGCTCGGTGATCTCGAACACGACCCGTTCGGGGGAGAGCCGGGATGCGGCGGTGTAGAGGTCCTCGTCGCCGAGTTCGTGTACGTGGAGGTTGACGAACAGGAGCGTGTCGTCCGGCAGCGCGGTCATGGCATCGGCGGCGAGGTGTCGCACGGTACGGCCGATACGCTGGACGGCGTCGAGTCGTTCGGCCAGGCGCAGCAGGGCATCGGGGGAGGACAGCTCCGGGTGGCCGGGACGCAGGAGGGCTTCGAACGCGTGGATGCGGCGCCGGTCCGCGTCCACGATGGGCTGGAAGAACAATCGGGTCGACGCGAGGGCCTCGTCGAAGGTCGATCCGAGTCCCGAGAAGTCCGAGACGTCGCGATCCGGACGTTGTTCGAGGTAGGCGAGCATGGCCCGCTTGGCCGCCGCGATCTCTCCGAGGAAGATGGCGTCGTGGAGGACCTTGCGCAGCTCGATGGGATCGACGGGTTTGACGAGGTAGCGCAGGGCGCCGTAGCGCATGGCCTCGATGGCGGTCTCGAGCCGCGGGCCCCCGGTGATGACCACCACCGGAACGTCCGGGTCGGTGGCGCGGATCCGCCGCAAGAGTTCGATGCCGTCGATCCCCGGTAGGACGATGTCGGTCACCACGGCCGCCATCTTGCGCCGTTCGAGCGCTTCGAGGGCGGTCTCGGCATCCGCGGCACCGTGTACGACGTACCCCGCCGACGAGAGGAGGCGGGAAAGGGCCCGGCGCACGTTGGGCTCGTCGTCCACGACGAGCACCTCCGGCTCCGTGGTGCGTGCGGGGTCATCGGCCACCACTTGTCAATGTATCGCATGGTCAGCATCTCCGGGACGCCGCGTGCTGGCCATCCGTGCCCCCCAAATGGGTCGCTCCGATCAGATCGGGGCAGGGGCGGACACCTCGGCCGTGAAGCGGCGGCGGCGCTGGACGACGTTCCCCGCCGGATCCACGACGACGATCCCCACGGTTCCGTCGCGGCCATCGAGCTCGATCTCGTACGTCTCGGCCCCGTCGGCGGTCTTCTTGTGCTCGGCCTCCACGACCTTGCCGAGCCCGCGGACGGCCTTTCGGACCGGAGCGGGCAGCTCCCGGGCGCCGATCTCGCATTCGGTGTACCGCGCGGCCCCGTCCGGGGCGGACGACACCTCGCATTTTCGGCCGTCGGCCGTCTTCACCTCGACTTCGTGGACGAGGGCCCCCGTGGCCAGCCATTCGAGCTCGAAGGCCACGGTGCGAGCCCCCGGGAAGGCCTTGCCGGCCGTGGCGCGCACGGCCTCGGGCACCGAGGCGGCGTCCTGGTGGTAGACGGCGATCTCCTCCACGGCTCCGTCCGGCCCGATCTCGAATTCGATCTTGTCGATGGGGACGTCCTTGGCCAGTAGGGCGGCGATCTCGACCGGAAGGCGCACTCCGGCTCCTGCGAGGCCCACGGCGGAAGGCGCGGCCCGGTCCGGCACGGTTTTGGCCGTCGCCTCGTCGAACCCTTCGCCGACGGCCGGTGGGGTGGGACCGTCGTCGCGGGCGGGGGGCGGAACCGCCGGCGCAGGAGGCGCATGTAGGCAGCCCGCGACGAGGCACACAGCGAGGAACGGGAGGCGGCGGCGCATGGGGCGAGGCTACCCGATGTTCCGCCCCGCGGCCGAGCCGCCGCGGGGAACCGCGCTCGCCGCCCGGTCGGCACGGGCTGCGTGGGCGCCGCCCGGACACGGTGCGGCTGGCGGTCGCTGGGACGGCCGGTGGGCCGACGGGGCGTGCGGGGCATCCTACGGCGGTGTCCCGCATCGGCCGTCGCCCTGGGCCCTCACCTGCCGAGGGCGATGCCCTCCTCCCGCTCGGGCGTCGGGGACGGCACCGACGCCGGTCCGACGGGGGCCCTTGGATCTTCCTCGGCCGGTCCCTCGGAAGCCTGGGCGTCGCCGGTCGGCGCGGGGGCGGTGGGGCGGTCGGCTTCGCGCGGCTCGTCCGTCGGTTCGGGTGCGGCGGGATCGGCCGAGGTCGGGACGGCGGGCGGGCGTTCGGCACCCTTCGGTCGCGCGGCGGCTGGAGGCGGCG
>RFGU01000048.1 GCA_003696955.1 Deltaproteobacteria bacterium
ACCCCGAGACGGTCCAGAACGTCACAGGTTTGCGCAAACTGCGCGTGCACGAAGTCGGTCGGGATGCCCGCGAGGAGGGGGGTGAGACGCTCGCGCGCGTGGGCGAGGGCCGCCGGATCCCGGTCGATGAGCACGCCCCGGGCGGGGCGGAGCCGGGTCACGATGGCTTCGGCGTGGCCGCCGCCGCCGCACGTCGCATCGACGTACGTCCCGCGGGGCGGTTGCGGCGGCACGGCCAACGGTCCCTTCGCCCACGCGACGACGGCAGCGGCGAGCACGGGCGCATGGAAGCCGTCGGGCACGGGATCGTGGGTGCCAAGGTGCGGCGGATCCGTCAAATTGTGCGCAACGAACGACCCGTGCGCCGCGCACCGCGGGCTTTGGGGCGGTGTTGACGGGGCCCCGACGCCCCCGTACCGTCCGGCTCCCCGCGACCTGCCCCGACGTACCCCGCCCATGGCCATGCGCGCCCGCAATTATCGCGTATTGCACGAATCCTCCGAGCTCCTCTGGGAGAAGCTCGCCATGCTCTCGGACGCGCAACGCGCGGTCTTCGAGGATCGCTTCCTGATCTCGTGGATCCACCACGATTTCGCCCTCGAGGGCACGGTCCTCACCGTGCCCGAGATCAAGGCCGCGATCGACGACGAGATCATCAGTGCGCCGAGCCTGATCCCCAGCTACTACCACATCATCGCCCTCCGGGACGGCATCCGGTACGTGCTGTCCCAACGCGGCAAGCCGGTCACCTTGTCCTTGGACTGGCTCAAGCACCTCCATGCCCTGCTGCTTCCCCTGGATCGCAAGGATCAGGTGCAGTACCGCAAGGACAATCCCATCCACCGCCTGTACTTCCACGATCTCGCTCCGGCGGACAAGATCAGCTACCGGATGCGCAAGCTGACGGATTGGTTTCGCACGGAGGAGTGCAAGCGGGCCCATCCGTTGGAATTGGCCGCGGAGATCCACCGGGAGATCATCCGGATCTTCCCGTGGGCCGAGATCAGCGGCCGGGTCGCCCGCCTGGCCATGAACCACATTCTCGTCAGCGAGGAGTATTGGCCGGCCATCATCCATGCCGTGGACCGCCAGCGGTACTACGATGCCCTGCGGCACGATCAGGACCAGCTCCTCGAACTCATGGTCGAGGCGGTCGAGACCGGGATCAAGTCGAGCAATCGCATGTACCGCCAAATCGTCGACGCATCGCGTCGGTACTGAAGATGGCACCCAACGACCCACTGCCGACCCACGAGGTCACCGCGCCGCGCCTGCTCGTCCACGGGCGGGCGCGGCTGCCGACGCGGCACGGTGCCTTCGAAATCGTCGCGTTCCGGCACCCGGACGGCCGCCGCATCGACGACGTCGCGCTGGTCAAGGGGGAGGTGGCCGGTCGGGCCGCCGTGCCCACGCGGCTCCACTCGGAGTGCCTTACGGGCGACGTGTTCGGGTCGCTACGCTGCGACTGCCGCGATCAGCTCGAGATGGCCCTCGACCGCATCCACCGTGCCGAGCAGGGGCTCTTGCTCTATCTCCGGCAGGAGGGGCGGGGCATCGGCATCGCCGAGAAGATCCGCGCCTACCGTCTGCAGGAGCAGGGCCTGGACACCGTGGAGGCGAACCTGCACCTGGGCTTCGACGACGACCTGCGCAGCTACGACGTGGCCGCCGGGATGCTGGTGGCCCTGGGCGTGACCTCCATCGAACTGCACACGAACAACCCGCGCAAGGTCGAGGGCCTGCGCCGATTCGGCATCGATGTGGCGCGTCGTGTCGCGCTGGTGGCGTCGCCGCGCCCCGAGAACCGCGCGTACCTGAGGGCCAAGCGCACGAAGTCGGGCCACCTCGACGTCTGATGCGGCCACCGGACGACGAAGGCGCGGCGGCCGGGAGCCTTCGGGGCACCCGACCGCCGCGGGGTCATCCCGGGCGATTTCCGGTTCCAGGTTGGGGCCGATTCGGCGGCCTTGGATGATGTCTTGGGTGCGAGGACCATCCTCGCGAGGGCCCGTGCCATCCCCCGGTCGCAGTCGCGGTCGGGGGGCACGGCTTGCGGCCGAACCGCAAGACCGAATGGCGCCTAGGGCGCAGTTCGTCGGGGGGCGGGTGGTGGCACGGGACCGAAGGCCGCGTGCCGCGCCACCGGCCTAGAAGGCACCTCCTCGGGTCCGTTCCTCGGGCGTGCAGGTGCGACGGAGCATGCATGGGGACGTGGGACATTCGGACTGTTGCATCGGGTGTACCTCCTTGCGGCCGGTGGCCTGGGATGACGCAATCGATCGTAGCAGATGGAACCTGCCCGCGGGCGGCGGTTGACGGTCGCCTGCAACCTGTGGCATCGGCTCGAAGATGGCCGGCTCGTTCGCCGACAAACCGCGAATTTCGGACGTCCAGGGGGTGCTCGCGCACCCCGATCGCTTCGGCGTGCGATACCGGGACGGTGACGCAGATGCGGGATGCCGGGAACTTCTCCTCGACGCAATTCCCCTCGGTGCACTTGCCGATGTGGTGAAGACTCCTACCTACGTCTATGGATTGGCCCACGTCGATCGGGCCATCGACGACCTCGCGGCCGCGCTCCGTGGCGCGGACGCCGGCATCTGTTACGCCGTCAAGGCGAACGACACCCATGCCGTGCTGCGGCGCATGGCCGACCGTGGCGTGGGCGCCGACATCGTCTCGGGCGGCGAACTGGCCCGTGCGGTGCGCGCGGGCATCGCCCCCGACGACATCGTCTTCAGTGGGGTCGGCAAGCGGCCCGACGAGATCGACGCGGCCCTCGGCCACGGGATCGCCTCGATCAACGTGGAGTCGGGGGCGGAACTTGCCGTCGTCGCCGCACGGGCGCGGGCGGCCGGTCTCCGGGCACGGGTCTCGTTGCGGCTCAACCCGGAGATCTCCGCCGATACCCATCCCTATCTGGCCACCGGGTTGGCCGAGGCGAAGTTCGGCGTGCCCCTCGATGCGGCGGCACCGCTGGCGAAGCGGTGCCTCGAGGATCCGCATCTCGAACTGGTGGGGATCGCGTGCCACATCGGCTCTCAGATCTTCGACGCCGATCCCTTCGTAGAGAGCGTGCGGTCCCTCGCCCGGGTGGTCGAGGAGCTGCGGGCGTTGGGGGCGTCGTTGCGTCGTTTCGATCTCGGCGGCGGATTCGCGATTCCCTACACCGGCGACCAGGCGCCCATGGATCTGGACGCCTGGGCTGCGGCCGTACGCCCCGTCGCGGCCGATCTCGGTCTTCGGCTCATCGTCGAGCCCGGCCGGCTCCTCGTGGGCAATGCCGGAGTGTTGTTGGTGCGCGTCCTCTACTGCAAGGACAACGGCGCCCGCCGTTTCGTCGTCGTCGACGGCGCCATGAACGACCTTATTCGTCCTTCGTTGTACGATGCATACCACATGATCGTGCCTACCCGACTCCGGCAGGGGGCGAAGGACGTGACGGTCGACGTCGTGGGGCCCGTCTGCGAGACGGGAGACTTCTTCGCCCTCGAACGTTCCATGCCCGAGGTACGGCCGGGGGACGTCCTCGCCGTGTTGTCGGCCGGTGCCTATGGGGCGACCATGGCCAGCACGTACAACACCCGGCCACTTTCGGCCGAGGTCGTCGTCGAAGGGGAGCGATTCGCCGTGTGTCGGCGGCGGCAGACCCTCGAGGCCTTGCTGGCCCGAGACGTCGTCGACCCGGTGTTCGAGGCCCTGCCGGCGACGTAGGGACGTCGTCGCAAGGCGCGACTCGCTGGTCCCCCTCCGGTGGGTGCCCTGCCGGGCCGGGTCGTCGGAGGACTCGTCGGGCTGCTACGCTGCGCTGCGTGCGCTACGGCGTCCGCAGACGGCTCTTCGTCGTCTCCATGCTGCTCTTGCTCGTCGTGGGCACCGCCAGTGGTGTCGTGCTCGAGCGACAGTTGCGGTCTTGGCTCGAGGCGCGCGTCGACCGAGAACTCGAACGGATCGCGCGTACCGCCGCCACTATGGTGCACGTGAAGGCACCCGGCGGGCAGGATGTCGCCCAACTTCCGCGGGCGTCCACGACGGTGGACGGCGTGTCGGTGTCGATTCACCTGCGCCGGCGCGACACGTCCAACCTGCGCGAGGCGCTGGCGTCCGACATCGAAGTGGCCTGGGCCGGCGGCATCGGGCACACACGACGGTACGACCCGGAGGCGGGGGGATTCGTGCGGTCGGTGGCGGTGCCGGTTCGGGGCGTCGATGGCGGCGTCGTCGCGGTCGTTCGGGCGGCGACGCCGCTTGCCGAGGTGGATGCGGCCGTGGGCACGTTGCGCAAGACCATGGTGGCGGCGGGACTCGTGGGGCTTGCGGTGGCGGCGTTCATGTCCTGGCTGGCGTCGACCCTCGCGGCTCGGTCGTTGCGCAGCCTCGCATCCTCCGCAGCGCGGCTCGTCCACACGGGGGGCGAGGCACGTGTGACCGGCGGCAACGCCCACGAACTCGCCCATCTCGCGGGGTCGTTCAACGCCTTGGCGGATCGGTTGCGGACCGCGCTCGACGCCCTTGCGGCCGAACGGGATCAGCTCGAGGCCGTGCTCGACGCCCTCGAAGACGCCGTCGTGATCGTCGATGCCGACCGTAGGGTCGTGCGCATGAACGCTGCGGCGGAGCGGATGCTCGGCGTGGAGGCGGTGGATCCGAACACGCCAGTCGTATCGGTGCTGCGCTCGGCCGACCTCCTCGAATGCATCGGCCGCCTGGCCTCGGGCGGGGACGACGCGGTCTCCTTGTCGTGCGAGTTGCCGGGGGGCCGGCACGTCGTCGCGCGCGTCGAGCCTCTGCGTGGCCGCGGTGGCGCGGTGTTGGCCATGCAGGACGTTTCCGATCGCGTGCACATGGAGCGGGCGCGGCGGGATCTGGTGGCCAACGTCTCCCACGAACTGCGCACGCCGGTGGCCATCGTGCGCACCAACGCCGAGGCCCTGGCCGACGGTGCCCTCGAAGATCCGGCCGTGGCCCGGCGTTTCGTCGACGCCATCGTGCGCAACGCCGAGCGGCTCGGCACGCTGCTCGAGGACCTGCTCGATCTGGCCAAACTCGAGTCCCGTCATGCTTCGCGGACCATGTCGCGCACGAACGTCGAGATCGAATCCGTCGCCCAGGCGGTGGTGGCCCGCCTTGCGCCGCTTGCGGACAAGCGGGGACAGTCGGTCGTCGTGGACGTCGTGCCGCCCCAACTTGCCGCCTACGCCGACCGGTCCGCCCTCGACCAGATCCTCTCCAACCTGCTCGAGAACGCTCTGCGCTACGGCGACGACGGTGGGCACGTGTGGATCCGGGCCCGCGTCGACGAAGGCGGCGTGGTCGTGAGCGTGGAAGACGACGGCCCCGGTATCGCAGCACGGCACCGTTCGCGGGTCTTCGAGCGTTTCTATCGCGTGGACGAGGGGCGCACCCGTGCTGCCGGTGGCGCAGGTCTAGGCCTTGCCATCGTCAAGCACCTCGTCATGGCCATGGATGGCACCGTCGAAGTGGACGACCGCCCGCCGCGGGGGACGCGGTTCGCGATCCGGCTGCCGTCGGGCCCCGCGGGGACGGGCGAAGACGCCGGCACCGTGCCGGAGGAGGCGTGAGCCGATGCACTGGATCGTGGGGGACGTGCAGGGCTGCGCTCGCGAACTCGAGGACTTGCTCGAGAAGGTGAAATTTCGCAGAGGGCGCGACGTCCTCGTGACGGTGGGCGATCTCGTCAATCGTGGCCCCGACTCCCTGGCGACGTTTCGACTGTGGCAGGACGTCGGCGGCATCGGCGTGCTGGGCAATCACGAGGTCTATGCGATCATGGTGCATGCAGGTCGGTGGCCGCGCAAGGCGGACACGTTGGACGACGTGTTCGGGGCACCCGACGCCGATCGCATCGTCGCGGCGTTTCGTCGTTTGCCCATCGTGCTGCGCATCGACGCGTCGGCGCCGGACGCACGGCCCGTGTACGTGGTGCACGCGGGCCTCCATCCGGCGTGGACCGACCTCGAGGCGGTTCGTTTGCGTTTCGAACGGGCGCAGCGAACGGACGCCTTCTTCGAATCTCCGGACGTTCGATTCGCCACGCGGGTGCGCTGTTGCACGCCGGAGGGCCGGATGTGCCAGGAGGATGGTCCGCCGTCCCGGTGCAAGCCTCCTTGTCGCCCCTGGGACGACTACTACCGGGGCGAGTCGGTCGTGGTGCACGGGCACTGGGCGTGGCGTCGACACTACCGCGGCCCCCGCACCATCGGGTTGGACGACGGCTGTGTCTACGGGGGTAACCTCGTGGCCTACTGTCCCGAGGAGGACCGTATCGTGTGCGTTCCTTCCCGGCGGGCGTGACCCCGCCGGAGCGCCTTCAGCCCGATGCTTGCGTGGCGTCGGCGCCGGCCGCGGCGATCCGCCGGCCCACCATGCGGGCCACCGCCGCCCGTAGGTCACGCAGGTGGAACGGCTTGGAGAGGAACGCCGTGTGGGGCGCCGAGCGCAGGCGGTCGAGATCGGGGCTCTCGAGACGCCCGGTCGTCACGATGACCGGCAGGTCCGGCCGGACGCGGCGCGCTGCTTCGAAGACGTGGACGCCGGATCCGCCGGCCAGGGTCAGATCGAGAATGAGCAAGGTGACGTTGCGCGTGGGGTCGGTGACGGCGCGAATCGCCTCGCGCACGTTGCGTACTTGGACGACCTGCGTCGCCGGCAACGTCGACGCGATGACCTCGGCGATGTCGTCTTCGTCCTCGGCGAGGATCGTGACGGGGTTGCTCCCGTCGGTGTCGCCGGAGCGCAGTCGTTTCGGGGACGATGGCGCCGCGGCCAGGGGAAGCGAGATGCGAAAGGTCGTGCCGACGTCGACGATGCTCTCGGCCTCGATGGTGCCGTCGTGCTCTTCGATGATTCGGCGTGCCTGGGCGAGCCCAAGGCCGGTGCCGCGCCCTCGGGGCTTGGTGGTGAAGAACGGGTCGAAGATCCGTTCGAGGTGATGGGGCGGGATCCCTCCGCCGGTATCCACCACGACGATGTGGAGACGTCCGTCGTCCACGTGGGAGGCGATCCGAATCTCGCCGGGGTCGTCACCGATGGCGGCGACCGCATTGCGGATGAGGTTCAAGAAGACCTGTTCGAGTTGGGCCTGGTCGGCTTCGACCACGGCCTGCGGGCAGGCGTGCTCCTGCACCAACCGAACGTGGGCCGGAAGCGTGGAACGGGCCAGATCCACGAGTTCTTCGAAGAGTGCCTCGACGGTGACGGGGCTACGGACCAGCGGGTCGTGACGGACGGCGGCGAACATGCGCTCGACGAGTTGGCGACCGCGGTCGAGGGCACGATGGATGCGCTTGCGCGCTTCCGCGGCCTGTGGGTCGGCAACCGTCCCGTGGTGGGACGCGCGCATCTCCACCACGTCCATGTTCACCTGGAGAATGCCGAGCATGTTCCGCAGGTCGTGGGCGATGCCGCTGGCGATCGTCGCGACGACCTCCGCGCGGCGTCGTTTCGATAGTTCGTCCTGCTGGTGCTCGAGTTGCTCGGTACGCCGTTGCAGTTCGTCCTCGAGGTGCGCGTTGAGGTAGGCGAGTTCCTGGGATCGTTCGCGCAACTCCTCGGTGACGCCGCGCAGGTGGATGCGAAAGTTCACGGTGTAGACCGTGCCGATGGCGTGCAGGATGAGGTAGGTCGAGAAGTAGTGGGTGGCGTTCACGTTCCCGCCGGGTGGAAACAGACTGTAGGTATCCGTGAACGCGATGAAGCCGGCGATGATCGATAGATGGATCGTGTGCAGTGCGACGTTGGCCCAGGGGGGCAAGAGCAACATCGCGTACAACATGATGATGAGGACTGGATAGATAAGCTCGACGGTGAGTCCGAAGGGCAGGACGACGTCGGGCAGCAGGAAGGCGACGGGAACCAGGAAGTGGCTGGCCCGATGGGCCCGCTTCCGAAGCAGCCACAGGCAGGAGATCGTCATCAGGCCCGCGGCGATGGCGATCACGATGAGGTACGTCGGACTCGGCTTGTCGGCTACGCCGAGCAGGTAGATCACCACCGGGATGAAGAACGCGGCCGAGGTGACCTGGGCCTGGGTGCGGATGACCCGCAACCGGAAGCGCTCCTCCGGGTCGGCGCGATCGATGGATGGATGGAGAAATGCCCGAAGACGCTGCAACCGTGCACGGACGGCATCGAGGGGCATGCCCCGACTCTATCATCCGGTGGCGCCCCGGGTGGCTTCGATGCGTGTCGGGGGCGTCCCGTTGTGGCCGTGGAGCGGGGCGAGAACGCCTGGAGCGCACCCGGCCGGGCCCGTCAGGGCGTGCAGGACGATTCGCAGCAGTCGTCCATCAGGCAGAAGCTCGGGTCGTTCTCGCCGCCGATCTGGGGCATCTGCCTACAGAAGTAGCCTTCGCGCCCGCAGTTCGAGTCGTCGGTGCACGGAATCGCGCAGCGGCTGTAGATGCCGTTGGCGCCCACGCAGGCGACGCCGCCGTTCGGATCGCACTCGGGATCGTCGAGTTCGAACGTCATCTGCGTGTTCATCGGGTCGTCACCGACGGTGCAGGGCTTCGTGCAGTAGCCCCCCGGAAGCTCGTAGATGACCGCCGAGAAGTCGCATACGGCCTGGTCGTCGCCGAGCCGTTGCTTGCATTCCTCGTCGGTCTGGCAGGCCGAGCCCCAGGTCTGCTGGAGATCCATCCCCACCGCGGGCTTTTCGGCCTGTTTGTCCGCGTAGCAGACCTCGGCCCCCGTGCTGCCGGTGGAGCCGTCCGTATCGCCGGCCGTGTCCTCGTCGGACCCGCTGCAGGCGATGGTTGGAGAGGTGGCCAGGAGGAGGACGAGCAGGCGGTATCGCATGGGCCCCCCGAGGCTACGTCGGAGCCGTGCCCACGGTCAATCACCCGGTCCCGCGGCGTGCGGGCCGCCGCCCGGCCTCAGGAGAGGCGCTCGACGACGACCGAGATACCCTGTCCCACGCCGATGCACATGGAGGCGAGACCGTACCGCCCCCCGGTGCGTCGCAGGTTGTGGACCAACGTGGTGACGATGCGGGCTCCGGAGCACCCGAGGGGATGGCCCAGGGCGATGGCGCCGCCGGCCACGTTGACCCGCTCCGGGTCGAGCTTGAGTTCCCGCATGGAGGCGAGCACCTGGCTTGCGAAGGCTTCGTTGAGTTCGACGACGTCCATGTCGTCGGGGCCGAGCCCGGCGCGTTCGAACGCCTTGCGCGTGGCGGGGATCGGCCCGATGCCCATCACCGCCGGGTCGACACCGGCATGGCCCCACGCCACGATGCGTGCGAGGGGATCGAGCCCGAGCACCTTGGCCCGTTCGAGGGACGTCACGAGCAGGGCCGCCGCCCCGTCGTTCAAGGGACTTGCATTGCCGGCGGTCACCGTCCCGCCTTCGCGGAACACGGGCCGGAGCTTGGCGAGCTTCTCCATGGAGGTGTCGCGGCGGACGCCCTCGTCCCGCGTGACCCGCACCGGGGGCTGCTTGCGTCCGCCGGGGACCTCGATGGGGACGATCTCGTCGTCGAACCAGTCCTCGTCCTGGGCGCGGGCCGCCTTCCGGTGGGAGCCGAGGGCCCATGCGTCCTGATCCTCGCGCGAGACGTGGTACCGCTCGGCCACGTTCTCGGCGGTCTCGCCGAGGCTGACCACCGGATAGAGTTCGTTCATCTTGGGATTGACCATGCGCCAGCCGAGCTGCGTGTCGAAGATCTCGGCCCCGCGCGGCCAGGGGACCCCCTGCGTGGGGATCACGAAGGGGGCGCGCGTCATGCTCTCGACGCCGCCGGCGATGTACACGTGCCCCTCTCCACTGGCGACGGACTTCGCCGCCTGGATGACGGCCTCCATGCCCGAGCCGCACAGGCGGTTGACCGTCACGCCGGGGATCTCCACCGGTAGACCGGCCAGCAGTACCGCCATCCGAGCCACGTTGCGGTTGTCCTCGCCGGCCTGGTTGGCCGCCCCGAAGTAGACGTCCTCGAGCTGTTCCACCGCGGCGGGGTGACGCTCGGCCACGTGTCGCACCACGTGGGCCGCGAGGTCGTCCGGTCGGACGTTGGCGAGCTGACCACCGGCGCGCCCCATGGGGGTGCGCAGGGCCTCCACGATCACCGGTGTGCGTGCATCGAGGGACATACCGAGGACGTAGCACCCCGGCCGGCCGCCCGTCACGGGCCCGGCATGTGCGTTCTCACATGCGTTCGGGCGCGGGGATCCCCAGAAGATCGAGTCCCCGCACGAGGGCCTCGACCACGGCGGTCACCACGAGCAGGCGCCCCTGCAGCAGGGGGCCCTCGGACGGCTTGACCGGACAGGCACGGTTGAAGCGGTTGAATCGCTTGGCCAGGTCGAAGAGGTACGCACAGACCTGGTGGGGCCTGAGCTGTTCGGCCGCCCGCGCCTGCACCTGGCCGAACTGGGCGAGGGCGAGCACCACGTCGCGCTCCTCGGGGGCGGTCAGGGCGGCACACGCGGCGTCGCGGGCGGGGCCCGGCTCGAGCACGCTCGGGTCGAGTCGCTTGCCGACCTCGGCGCACTTGCGCAGGATCGACCGGCTGCGCGCGACGACGTACTGCAGGTAGGGCCCGGTGTTGCCCTCGAGCTGCAGCCACGCCTCCATGTCGAACACGATCTTCTGATTGACGTCCCGGGCCAGCATGCCGTACTTGATGGCCCCGAGGGCCACCTGGTGGGCGACGTGGGCGATCTCCTCGTCGGGCCAATCGCCCCGGTACTTGGCCAGGTAGTTGTCCTCGACGTAGCGCGTCATGGTCTCGCGGAGGGTGCGGAAGAGCACCACGTTGCCCGTCCGCGTGGACATGGGCCCGCTCGGCAGCTCCACCATCTCGTAGGGGACGTGCTCGCACTTGCGCGCCTGGGGAAATCCCATCTTCTCCAGGGTCAAGAACACGTGGCGGAAGTGGTCGGACTGGCGGCTGTCCACCACGTAGATGGAGCGGTCGATGCCGAACTTCTCGAACTTGAGGATCGCGAGCGCAAGGTCCTTGGTGGCGTAGAGCCCCGTGCCGTCCCGCTTGCGCAGCATGAAGAAGGGCATGTGGGGCACCTCCTCGTTGACGATCCCCACGGCGCCCTCGCTCTCCACGAAAAGTCCCTTCTGGAGGTACTCCTCGACCAGCGCAAGGCCCATGCGATCCACCTCGCTCTCGTAGAAGACGTGATCGAATCGGACGCCGCACCACTCGTAGATCTCGTCGAATTCTTCGATGGACCAGCGGCGCGTCTCCTCCCAGATGGGCACGATCTCCGGGTCGCGCGCCTCGAGCTTGCGGTGGATCTCGGTGATGCGCGCTTCGGCGGCGGCCAGGCGCTCGGCCGCGTCGGCGTCGCCGGCCTCGGCCGCCTCCTTCCAGGCCGCGAGCTTGCGGGTGGCGTTCGCATAGAGCTGTCCGAGCCACTCGCCGCGATGGTGCGCCGGCGGGGTCCGCTCCTCGTCGGAGAGCACGTCGAGGTACCACCAGAGGCACTTGGCGATGTGGACGCCCATGTCGCCCAGGTAGTTGGCGGCGACGGTGGGGTAACCCTCGGCCCGCAGCAGGCGCACGATGGCGTCGCCGAGGCTCAGGTTGCGCATGTGGCCGACGTGGAAGGCCTTGTGGGTGTTGGGCTGGGAGTACTCCACCATCACCTTCGTCTCGCGGTCCTGCCGGGGGGCCGAAAGCCCCGCGGCCCACGGCACGAGGATCCGGGCCGCGGCGTACGCGACGGAGAGCCGCAGGTTCAGGTAGGGCCCTTGGGCCTCGATGGCGGCGAAGCGCGGATCGTCGCCGAGGCGCTCCGCGAGATCCGCGGCGATCCGGTCGGGCGCCCGCCGCAGGGGGCGTGCCAGCCGAAAGCACGGCAGGGAGAGGTCACCGAGTTCCGGATTCGGGGGCGGTTGCAGCCACCCGGCGAGGTCGTCCGCGCCCACCCCGGCGTCGGGGGGTAGGGCGCCGGCCAGGGCCGTCGCGACGTCGTGGGCCAGTTCGGGAAGGCGCACCATGGGGCGCAAGGGTAGGGGCATCGGCGCGCCGAGGACAGCCGGCCCGGGACCTCGGTGCGAAGCTGCTACCATGGGCGCGCCACGATGCTCCACCAGGTCCTCTTCGTCGTCGCCTTCGTCGCCCTGTGGACCCTGCTCGGCTTCTTCCTGTGGGCCCTGTGGCGGGTGATCCGGATCGTCGACCGCGGCGATCCCGAGGCCCCGCGGGACTACGGCCTCTAGGGCCCATCCGTGGGCGCGCGGGCCGTCACGTTCCGAGTTCGTCGAGGACGGCCTCGAGCCGGTCGAGTTCGTCCGACGTGCCCACGCTCGCGCGCAGGTAGCCCCGTCGGGGGTCGAGGCCGGGCGTGCCCGAAAGGTCCTTGACCAGGATCCGCCGCTTCGCCAGGTCGGCGCGAACGGTCGCCGCAACTTCGGGCCGGGGCAGCCCGACGAGGACCATGTTGCCCGCCGAAGGATGGACGCGGGCGCCGGGGAGTCGGGAAAGGAGGGCCGACAGTCGGCTTCGGTTCGCCCGGGTGCGGGCCACCAGGGCGTCGAGCACCCCGCGGTGCCGGGTCAGCACGCGGCAGGCAAGGGCCAGGCTCGTCTGGGAGACGTTGTAGGGGTGCCGCACGGTGTCGAGGGCACGCGCGAGATCCGGGTGGGCGATGCAGTAGCCCACCCGCAGGGCGGCCAGGCCGACCTTCGACAGGGTGCCCATGACCACCAGGTTCTCCGGGCGGTCGGGCCGGAACATGGTGGGCTCGCCCGCGTAGGCCACGTAGGCCTCGTCCACCACGAAGACCACGTGGGGATGGGCGCGCACCAGGGCCTCGATGCGGTCGCGGGCCCAGAGGCTTCCGGTGGGATTGTTGGGGCGCGCAAGGAAGCACACGGCGGCCTCGTCCCGTGCAAGGCGGGCCGAAAGGGTGGCCTCGTCGAGGTCGAGGTCGGCGGTGAGATCGACCTCGTCCACGGCGAGCCCCGCCACCTTGGCCGCATGGGCGTACATGACGAAGGTGGGCCGGGGCAGCACGCAAGTGGCCCCGGGCCGACCCGAGAGCGCCGTGACCAAGAGGCTGATCACCTCGTCGCTGCCGTTGCCGAGGATCACCTCGGCCGGGGTCACGCCGTAGTCCCGTGCGAGCACCTCTCGCAGCATGCGCCCCGAGGTGTCGGGGTAGCGTCCGAGTTCGATCCCCCGGATCACGTCGGCCAAGTCGTCCATGACCTCGTCCGGCCATGGTTCGGGGCATTCGTTGGCGTGCAGGCGGACGAAGGTCGGATCGGCCGGCGGCGCGTCGTAGATGTCCAGCTCGGCGAGGATCGGCCGGAGGTTGCGGCGAAAGCTCCGGTCCTTCGTATCGGTCCCCGTCACGTCGTCCCCCCGTGGCCGCGCACCAGCACGCTGCGGGCATGCCCTTCGAGCCCCTCCGTGCGTGCGAGGGCGACGATGTGCGGGGCCTGGCGGGCGAGTCCTTCGGCCGTAAGTTCGAGCACGCTCGTGTACTTGACGAAGTCGTAGACCCCAAGGGGCGAGCCGAAGCGAGCCGCGCCGGCCGTCGGCAGCACGTGGCTCGGGCCGGCCGTGTAGTCGCCGGCCGCCTCGGGGGTGTGGGGCCCCACGAAGATGGCACCCGCCGTGTCGATCCGGGCCGCCACCTCCCGGGCGTCGGGAACCAGGAGTTCGAGGTGCTCGGGGGCCAGGGCGCGGGCCGTCTCCACGGCGTGATCGAGGTCGCGCACGAGGATGCAGGCGCCGTGATCCCGTAGGGCCGCGGCCGCGATGTCGCGGCGGGGGAGCGCGTCGAGGGCCTTGGCGACCGCCGCGTCCACGGCGTCGGCCAGGGCCTCCGACCAGGTGACGCAGACGGCGCTGGCCTCGCGGTCGTGCTCGGCCTGGGCGAGCAGGTCGGCGGCGACGCACGCCGGCGCGGCGTCCTCGGCCGCGACCACCACGATCTCGCTCGGGCCCGCGATCCCGTCCACGTCGACGTGGCCGTAGACCAGGCGCTTGGCCGCGGTCACGTACGCGTTGCCCGGGCCCACGATCTTGTCGACGCGCCGAATCGTCTCGGTGCCGAAGGCCACGGCGGCTACCCCCTGGGCGCCGCCGATCCGAAGCACCTCGCCCACGCCCGCGAGCTTCGCCGCCGCTAGCACCACCGGGTCGGGTCGCGGGGTCAGCAGCACGATCTCGTCCACCCCGGCCACGGCCGCCGGGATCGCGCACATGAGCACGCTGGACGGATAGGCGGCGGTGCCCCCCGGGGCGTAGACGGCCACCCGCGCGAGGGGACGCACCCGGCTCTCGAGCCTGCCGTCGGCCGTCTCCACCACGGCACCGGAGACGGGCTGGGCGGCGTGGAAGGCCCGGATGCGCTCGGCGGCGAAGGCGAGGGCCGCCTGCACGTCGGCGGGTACCTCGTCGGCGAGCCGGTCGGCCTCCTCGGGGGCGAGGCGCAAGGTCTCGGGCGAAAGGCGCCGGCCCTCGAAACGCTCGGTCGCTTCGATCACGGCGGCGTCGCCCCGCGTTCGCACGTCCTCGACGATGGTGGCGGCCGCGGCGTGGGCCTGGCCCGAAAGACCGGCGCTGCGACGCACGAGGCCGTCGAAGCGCGCGGCGGCCTGTGCGGACGGGGTGCGTAGATCGATGCGGGGAAGCCCGGGGAACGCCACGGGCGGCGACGCTACCAAAAATCCCCCGCGGTCGGCGTACGATGTTGCCGTCCATGGCGGCCTTCGACCACCGGTGGGCCTTTCGGCCGTTCGTCGCGCTGGCCCTCGCCCCATGGTTCTCCATGGCGGGGTGCGCGGGATCCGATGGCGACGGTGGGAGCGCAGGTGGCACGGGCCCGGGGGCGACGTCGTCGGCGTCGACGGGTGCCACCGGCGGTTCGACCGGGGAGCTTCCGCCCGAGTCGGGGCCGTTCTCGGACGGGTGCAACGATCCGCCCACCCTCGGCCCGGGGGTGTTCGAGGGCGCCTTGGGCGGGGCGTCGAACACCGTCGGCGATCCGGCCTGCGGATTCGGTGGACCCGACCGCTTCGCCCGGATCGAGGTGCCCGTTCGAGCCGACCTGTGGGCCTATGCCGTGGGCGAGGGCTTCGTGCCGTCCGTCCGATGGTTTCGCGCCGGGTGTGCCCTCGACGCGGGCGCCGATGCCTGTGGCCGCGGCCGCGTGGTGTGGGCCCTCGACGTCCAGCCTACGTCGGCGCTCCTGCTGTCGATCGGCGGGCCTTCGGGACTCGAAGGGGAGGGACGCTTTCGCGTGGAGGTGGGCATGCGTCCCATCGTCGGCGTCGGAGCCGCCTGTGCCGGTGCACCCGAGGTCCGGTGCGAGCCGGGCACGGTCTGCGACCTTTCGGCGGACGTCCCGGTGTGCGTGGCCCTGCCGGGCGACGTGTGCGCCGATCCCATCGTCGTCGATCTCGAGGCGGCCGCCGAGGTGGCGCAAACGGTGGACTGGGGCCGGGGCTACGGTGACGCCCACGCGTCGACCTGCGGCGGGGCCCGGCGCAAGGACGCGGTGTTCCGCGTGGACGGCCCGGCCGGAGCGGGGTTGGAGGTCTCGGCGCCCGGAGCCGTCGTGGCCGTCCGGACGGCGACGTGCGTCCCGGATGCGGAGGCGGCCTGCGCCGCCGAGGCCGTCGAGGTTCCCGCGCCGGCGGCGTTCGCCGAAGGGCCGTCGTACGTCTTCGTCGAGGGGCCGCAGGTCGGCGCGTTCGGTCCCCCCACCGACGTGACCTTTCGCCGCTTGCCGCCATAGGCGCCCGTTCGGACCCGGCGACGATCCCGCACTGCGCGGTTGAATGCCGCGGCCGGGCGCGTTAGAAGGCGGGCTCCACGCGGCCGCAGCTCGCGGCGCGCCGTCTCGCATCCCCAAGGAAGCCATCCGCATGCCACGTCAGCTCTTCACCAGCGAGTCCGTTACCGAGGGCCATCCCGACAAGATCTGCGACAAGGTCTCCGACGCCGTCCTCGACGCCATCATCGGTCAGGATCCGAATTGCCGCGTGGCGTGCGAGACCCTGGTGAAGACGGGGTACGTCAACCTCGCCGGCGAGATCACCACCGACGTCTACGTGGACATGCCCAAGATCGTGCGCAGCACGATCCGGGAGATCGGATACACCCACTCGGACATGGGGTTCGATGCGGACAGTTGCGGCGTGCTGGTCGCCATCGAGGCCCAAAGCCCCGACATCGCCCGGGGCGTCGACGGCCAGGGCGTCTATTCCAAGGAGCAGGGGGCCGGGGACCAGGGCATGATGTTCGGTTATGCCTGCCGCGAGACGGCGGAGCTGATGCCCATGCCGATCCACCTGGCCCACAAGCTGACGCGGCGGCTGGCCTACGTGCGCAAACGCGACCGCGACTCGTTCCTCCGGCCCGACGGCAAGAGCCAGGTGACCATCGAGTACGAAGGGGACAAGCCGGTCCGCGTCGAGGCCATCGTCGTCTCCACCCAGCACAGCGAGGACGTCACCCACGCGGTGCTCGAGGAGTTCGTGCGCGAGGAGGTCATCAAGCCCACGATCCCGGCCGAACTGCTCGACGATCGCACCCACGTCTACGTCAACCCCACGGGCCGCTTCGTCATCGGCGGCCCCATGGGCGATGCCGGCCTGACCGGTCGCAAGATCATCGTCGACACCTACGGCGGCATGGGGCGTCACGGCGGTGGGGCCTTCTCGGGCAAGGATCCGTCCAAGGTGGATCGCAGCGCGGCCTACTATGCCCGCTACGTGGCCAAGCACCTGGTGGCCGCGGGGCTTTGCGACCGGGCCGAGGTGCAGTTCGCCTACGCCATCGGCGTGGCGCACCCCGTGTCGATCCGGGTGGACAGCTTCGGGACGGGCAAGCTCTCGGACGATCACTTGGCCGAGCTGGTGCGCGAGCACTTCGACGCGCGGCCGCGGGCCATCATCGAAGAGCTCGATCTCTTGCGGCCCATTTACTCCCAGACCGCCGCCTACGGGCACTTCGGCCGCGAGGAGCCGGACTTCACGTGGGAGCGCACCCCCAAGGTCGACGCCCTACGCGCCGCGCTGCCGTGACGGGCCTTTCGGTCGCCCTGCGGCCGTTGGGGTAGCATCCGCCCGTGCGCCTCGCTCCCTGGCTCGCGGCCCTCGCCCTCGCAGGGGCGCCATTGGATCGGGCGCACGCCGAATCGTCCCGCGTGGACGCGCCCGCGGCGCCGGCGCTTGCGGGGGATGGGGAGGACGGCACAGGGAAGCCCGCGGGCGATGCCGGGGCCGCTGCAACCGATCCCGGCGCGGTCGCGCAAGGGGTCTCGACCGACCCCCCGCGGACGTTTCCCGGCGGGGCGTTCGGCCGATGCGCCCCCCACAGCGATCCCTGCGTGCGTCCCCACGCGGGGCGGATGGTGCTGGCCGCCGTGGGCCTCTTGACGGCGGGGGCGGGCCTTGCGGGCCTGTTGCTCCTCGGGGAACGTGCCGGGGCACGGGATCCGGCGGGGTGGATGGTGGGGGCCGGCGG
>RFGU01000260.1 GCA_003696955.1 Deltaproteobacteria bacterium
CTCGAGGGCCCGCACGACCCGGCCGGCCGCCCCACCCGTCGCCTCCTCGAGCGCCCGCGCCCATGCGGCCGGATCGGCCACCCGCGCCGCGGCAGCCAGGCCCTTGATGCCCCCAGGGTCGAGGGCGGGCACCGCGAGTCGAACCATCCCGCGAGCGTCGGTGGCGGCCTCGGCCACCCCATCGTCGGCCACGGCCCACACCCGGCCGGCCACCACGGCGAGGGCCAGCGCCCGCACCGTTCCGGCATCCGTCACCGGATCGACGAGGACGATCTCGTCGCCGACGCGTTCACCGGCCAGGGCTCCCGCCAGGGACACCCGCCGGACGCGCCGACCGTCGGCCGCCAACGAAAGGCCTATCTCTTCGAGGGTCCGCGTCCGACCCGCTCCGGCGGGCCCGGTGACGAGGACCACTCGGGCGTCCCCGGGGACGCCGGCCAGGAGCCGGCCCACGTCGCCGGCGTAGGGCCACCGGGAGGGCACCAAGGGTGCACCGGACGGACCGTCCCCCCCCACCATCGTCGCGAGCCGTGCCGCGACCCCCCTCGGATCCTTGGGCCGAGCCGACGGCGACGGGTCGAGCAGGCGCTCGAGCAGGTCCGCGAGGGGCGCGGGAATCTCCCGGGATCTCGCCAGGGCCGCAACCTTCCGGCGGACCCGGGCGGCGTCGAGGGCGGCCACCTCCTCGGGCCGGCGAAAGGGCGGTGCGCCGGCAAGTGCCGCGTACACGACGCTGCCGAGCGCGAAGAGGTCGGACGCCGGCCCGCCGCCGCCCGCCAGGACCTCGGGCGCGAGGTAGCCCGGTGTGCCGCTCCCGTGGGCCCCGAGGTTCCCGAGGTCCACCAGCACGGACGGCCCGCCGGGGCGCGCGGGGAGGACCACGTTCGCCGGGGAGACGTCCCCGTGGTGGGTGCCGGCCTCGACCAACCTCCCGAGCGCCTCCGCGACGTCGCGTCCGAGGCGTAGCGCCGCCTCGGCGGAAAGCGGTCCGTCGCGCCGCAGCCGTGTCTCCAAGGTCTCGCCCTCGACGTAGGCCGTGGCGATCCACAGCTCGCCGCCCTCCCGCACCAAGTCGACGATGCGCGGGAGGTGGGGCGAGGCCGCCTCTTGCAGCACCTTGACCGCCAACCACGCGGAAGGCGACGCGGGCAGCCGTTTGACCACCACCTGCTCACCCCCCACCCGATCCCGCGCAAGGAACGCCCCTCCCTGCCCCCCATCGAGGTGGGTGGGCCCCTCGAGGCGCTCGGCGAGGACCTGGGGCAATCGGCCGGGCATCAACGACCTATACGACAACATATTAGGCCAAAACTTCCAATCTGTTTACATCGACAACGAAGTTTACAGCCAAGCGGACGCGGTGCCGCCGAGGATCGGCATCGTCCAAACCATCGAAAATCGACCGTAACGACTCGATATCACTGACTTTCTAAACCAGATCAACGGTCCGTACGGCCCCCTGACGGAGCCGCTTTTCATTGCTGTGCGCACTGGGCGCCGACGCCTTCCGGGCTGGATCGTGGCCTGGAGACTGGCGAGCCCGGGGCGGCTGCAGTAGGTACGGAGGGTCGTGTTCGCCCACGTTGCTCGGCCCGCTGCTTGCGCCGGTCGTCCCGGCGACCGCCGACCGCGTGGCCGCGCTCGGCACGCGGGGACCCGACGTGCTCGAATCACGCAACTTCTCCCGAGCTTCGTCCTGCTCGCCGTCGGGTGCAATGGCGGCTCCGCGGGCGGGCAAGCCGACGGCGCCACGTCCGGAGGGAGCACCGGCGCGTCGTCGGGCGCCGCGAGCGCTGCGAGTGCCAGCGCCGGAAGCGGCTCCGATGCCTCGGGGACGGGGTCCTCCACGGGGAGCACTTCGAGCGGCGGGCACGCCACGGCGGGAGCCACGACGGGCGGAGCTTGCACCCTCGCGGACGTCCTGTCCGAGGACGACTTCGACGCCATGTTCCTGCACAAGGACGACCCGGCGTGCAAGGGCAGCATCTACACGTACGCGGGCCTCGTGGCCGCCGCGGCCCGCTACCCGGCCTTCGGGTGCGAGGGCGACGTCGCCACGCGCAGGCGGGAGGTGGCCGCATTCTTGGCCCAGATCTCCCACGAGACCACCGGCGGCTGGCCGACGGCCCCGGACGGCCCGTACGCGTGGGGGCTTTGCTTCGTCGAGGAGGTCGGCTGCGAGAACAACGCCTGCCCCCAGTACTGCGATGCGGGCAACCAGCAGTATCCGTGCGCGCCCGGCAAGACGTACCACGGGCGGGGGGCGATCCAACTGAGCTGGAACTACAACTACGGCCAGGCCGGTGACGCCCTCGGGGCGGACCTCCTGGCCGACCCCGACCTCGTCGCCACCGACAGCACCCTCGCCATCGAGAGCGCGCTTTGGTTCTGGATGACGCCCCAGCCGCCCAAGCCGTCCGCCCACGACGTCATGGCGGGCAACTGGACCCCCTCCCCCGAGGACGAGGCCGCCGGCCGACTGCCGGGGTTCGGGATGACGACGAACATCGTCAACGGGGGGCTCGAGTGCGGCCAGCCGACGCCCCCGGCCGTGGAGGACCGGGTGGGGTTCTTCGAGCGCTACACCGGCATGCTCGGCACCGACATGGGCGAACACGTCTACTGCGACCAGATGCAGCCCTACTGACGGTCCCGGGCCCCGGGCCGGATACGATGCCAACCTCGTGGACGTAACCTGCGACATCCTGATCGAGCGCCCCCACCTCGAAGTCGCCGCCTTCGCGGCCGATCCGGAGAAGGCGCCGAGTTGGTACGCCAACATCCGCTCGGTCGAATGGCGCACCCCGCCACCCCTCGCCGTCGGATCCCGGATCGCGTTCGTGGCCCACTTCCTCGGGCGACGCCTCGCGTACACCTATGGCGTCATCGACTACGTTCCGGGCGCCCGGCTCGTGATGCGCACCGACGAGGGTCCCTTTCCCATGGAGACGACGTACACGTGGCAGCCCGAGGACGACGGGGTGACACGGATGACGCTGCGCAACCGGGGGGAGCCAAGGGGATTCTTCACGCTCGCCGCTCCCCTCGTGGCCCGTGCCGTGCGCCGGGCCAACCGCCGGGATCTCGCGCGTTTGAAGCACCTCCTCGAAGGAGCGTGAACCGGGACGTCTCCTCGGTGAGCCCCCGCCTCGCCCCGCCGGTCACCGCCATGGCACCGGCGAGCATGGGCGCACCGTCGGCGTGCGGCCCAGCAGGATCCGCCGCCCAAGTTGCGTGAGCGTACGCAGTGCCGCATCCCGGTCCCACCGCCCGAGGCTCGCCCGGAGGGATCGTTCCGCCATGGCGACGATCTCGTGGGCGGGCACCCCGCGATCGAGTGCGAAGGCGTAGCTCGCAAGCGGCGAAAGCTCGAAGATCCCCGGGTCGTCGGTGGCGAGCACCACGCCGAGGCCGGCCCGCAACATCGACCGCAAGGGATGTCGGCCGCCGCCGGCGGCGCCGAGCCGGAGGTTGCTGTCCGGGCAGACCTCGAAGACCGTGCCGCGCGCCCGGGCGAGCGCGACGGTGGCAGGGTCTTCGAGCACCGCGATGCCGTGGCCGATCCGGGGCGCCCCGAGGGCCTCGATGGCCCAGCGGACGCCTTCGGCCGTGCCGAACTCCCCGGCGTGGGGCACGACCGGCACCTCGGACGGACGCCGCCGCACCAAGAGGCGGCACGTCTCCTCGACGCGCGGAGGCGGCCGCCGGGGCTCCGGTCCCGCAAGGCCGACGGCGGCGAGTGCCCCCTCGTCGGCATGCCGCAGGGCATCGGCGAACGCGAGGGTCGGCTCGACGGTTTCGGGCAGGGTGCGCACGACGTCCGGCACGAAGGCCACGTCCACGCCGAGCGCCCGCGCCCGCAGGCGCCCCTCCAAGAGCCCCTCCACCAGCCCGCGCGGGTCGATCCGCCACAGCGCGACGTACGCGGCGGCGGTCACGGTGACCTCGAGGCGCACGAACCCGAAGGCGCCGAAGCGGGCGGCGAGATCGGCCACGGCCTCGGCGAAGCGCGACGGTCGATCGAACGCCCGCATGATCTCGACGTAGGACGCGACGAAGGACGGCATGTCGCGGATCCGCCGAAAGGCGCGGCGAAGGTCGGCGGCGCTCGGCGGGCATCGCGACGCACCGCCGTCGCGCCGCAGCCACGAGGCGAGCCGTTCGGGGGTGACGCTGCCTTCGAGGTGGACGTGCAGCTCCGCCTTGGGCAGGCGCACGAGCCACTCGGGGAGATTCGAAGCGGCCGGAGCGAGGGTCATGGTTCGACGAGATCCGAGGGGGGAGCCTCCCGCTCCCGTGACCGCAGGCGCCGAGGCTCCCCCCGAGGCCCCGTCCCGCGCGCCGCCGTCCACGGCATCGGGCGCGGGGGCCTCGGCATCACGGGGACCATACCACCGGTGCGCGAGGTCCGAGGCGGTCGCGGCCCCGGAGCCGGCGCGTCGGCGGTCGCACCCGGGGCACGTCGATCCCACCCGCCCGCACCCGTGCCGGGCACCGTATGGCCTGCTGCACCGCTCGTCCTCCTCCCGCGCCGCGGTGAGGCGACGGGGAAGGCGCCGCGGTGCGGCCGATTCGCACGGGCGCAGGCCAGCCGGTACCCTCGCCGGCCCGCCGTGTCCCATCTGCTCCTCGCCGTCGCCTGCAGCGTCGCCGTCGCCGCAATCTTCAAGGTCGCCGAGCTTCGGGGGTTGGACCGCATGACCGTGATCACCGCCAACTACGCGGCGGCAGCGGCGATCTCTGCGGGTCTTCGGGGTGGCGTCGGCCTCGGGGATCTGCCCCTCGGGCTCGTCGCCCTCGCGGTGGTCCAGGGCGCGCTGTTCATCGCGGGCTACGCGTGGTTCGCGGCGGCGATCCGGCGAGCCGGCGTCGGCCTGGCCACCGCGGTGATGCGGCTTTCCGTGGTGGTTCCCGTCGGGGCGTCGTGGGCCGTCTGGCGCGAGCCCCCGACGCCCCTGCAGATCCTCGGGCTCGTCCTCGGGGGGGCGGCGGTGATCCTCGTCTCCCTCCCGGGACGCGCAGCGCCCCCGACCGCCGGCCCCGCGAGCCCCCGCCGCGGGCGCACGCTGCTTCTCGCCGCGCTCTTCGTGACGGCGGGAGCCGTGGACACGATCAACAAGGCCTTCGACGAGCACTTCGCCGAGGGGGCGAGCAAGGCCGACTTCCTCTTCGTGGTCTTCTTGGTCGCCCTCGGGCTCGGGCTGCCAATTGCGATTCGAAACGCGCGCGATCGCAGCCGACCGCCCGCCGGCCGGTCGATCACCACGGGGCTCCTGCTCGGCACGGTCAACTACGGATCGGCCCACTTCCTGCTGGCCGCGGTGGCCGACCTCAGTGGCCCGGTGGTCTTCCCCGCCAACGGGATCGCCGTCCTCCTCGGCGCCGCGCTGCTCGGCGCGATCGTGTGGGGCGAACGACCATCCCGACCGGCCCAACTCGGGCTCGCCGCCGCCGTCGCCGCCCTCGCCTGCCTCGCCGGGTGATACGCTCGCCGCCCCGTGTCCAGCTCCGACGTCGAACCGGAGCCGATCCCCCTCGGCTTTTGCCTCGTGCCCCTCGGGGTGCTCGTCGCCGGGCTGGTCGGCGTGCTCGTCGTCGTTCCCCGCCTCGAACCCGGTTTCGAGGGTTCCGGTCACGTCCCGCTCGTCCTGGCCGCTGCGGCCGCCGCCCTGGTCGCCCGCCGTTTCGGCCACGACATCGCACGGATCGAACGGGGCCTGGCCGAGGGCGTGTCCGCCGGCCTGCCCGCGATCTTCGTCCTGATGACCATCGGGATGCTCATGGGCACGTGGCTCGCCTCGGGCACGGTGCAGGCCCTGATCTATTGGGGCCTCGGCCTGCTCTCCCCGCGCGTGTTCCTGGCGGCCACCTGCCTCGTCTGCTCCCTGGTGAGCCTGGTGTCCGGGTCCTCCTGGTCCACCGCGGGCACCATCGGCCTGGCCCTGGTGGGCGTGGGGGACGCCCTGGGCATCGATCCCGCCATGACGGCCGGCGCGGTGGTCAGCGGTGCCTACTTCGGCGACAAGCTCTCCCCCCTGTCGGACACCACGAACCTGGCACCGGCGGTCGCGGGCGCCGACCTGTTCGTCCACATTCGGCACATGCTCTGGACCACGGTCCCGTCGTGGGTGCTCGCCCTGGGGCTCTACACCGCCCTCGGCTTCGGCCTGGCCGAAGGACCGGTCCACGACGTCGCGCCCCTACGTGCGGCCCTCGACACCCACTTCGGCCCCGGCCCGCTCCACCTCGTACCGCCCGGGGTCGTGGCCCTCCTCATCGCCCGCCGTCACCGCCCCCTACCGGCCCTGCTCGCCGGGGTGCTGGCCGGCGCCGTCGTGGCCCTGGCCCAAGGCGTCTCCGTCGGCACCGTGGTCACCGCCGCCACCTCGGGATACGTCTCCACCACCGGGGTCGGCGAACTCGACGCGTTGCTGTCGCGGGGCGGGATGCTCTCCCTCGGCAGCACGGTGTTCCTCATCGTCTGCGCCCTGGCCTTCGGAGGCGTACTCGAGGCCACCGGCATGCTCGAGGTGCTCGCCGCCGCCCTCTTGCGAAGGGCACGCACCACCGGCCGGCTCGTGGCCGCCACCGTGGCTTCGGCCTTCGGCATGAACGTGGTCGCCGCCGATCAGTACATCTCCATCGTCGTCCCGGGTCGCATGCTCGCCCCGGCCTATCGGGCGCGCGGCCTCGCCCCCCAGAACCTCTCCCGCGCCCTCGAGGACGGTGGCACGATCACGAGCCCCCTCGTACCCTGGAACACGTGCGGGGCCTTCATGGCGGCCACGCTCATGGTGCCCACCTTCGCCTACGCCCCCTATGCGTTCCTCAACCTCCTCAATCCGCTGCTTTCGATCCTCTACGGGATCACCGGGTTCAGCATGGTCCCCGCGGCGGCCGAGGCCTCGACGGACGAGGGGGAGCGCGGCGCTGGTGCTGGCGGCGGCCGCGGGCTGCACGGCCCATCCGACGACGGCCAGCGGTGACCTCTCCGCGGGCACCGGCGGCACGGCGACGGCCGGGGCCTCGGACGCATCGACCGCCCTGCCCCCGTCCCCCCCGTACGATCTGCCCCTGCCGCCGGTGCCGGCCTGCGACGCCGTGGACGTGTCCCTGGTCGTCGATCCCAAGGGCCCCTACTTCGATGCCGACAGCCGCATCGCCCTCGGAGACTTCCTGGACACGCTCACGGAGAGGACGGGCGCCACGGTGCGCGTGCTCGCCGGGCCGGCCCGCCCCGAGCTTCCCCTCGCGACGTGCCCGTTGCCCCTCGGGGACGATGCCGACGGTCCGGTCTTCGTGTGGGGACGGGACTTCGTGCCCAACCCCGCGGCCCGCGACGTCCTCGACTGCGTGCTCGATCAGATGCTCGAGCTGCCCGACGCGGCCGACGGCGAGGCGGCCATGTTCTCGGGCCTCCTCTTTCCGATCCTCGAACGCCCCGACTGGCCCTCGGAGGATGCCGTGGCCCTTTCGATCCTCCTCGCGGCCGGCGACGACGAGGAGGCCAACATGTACGCCCGGTCGGGGTTGGCGGGCGAGGCCTACGTGCGCCTCGCAGGTGGCGGGGACCGGCGGCGGGTGGCGGTGCTCGCCGTGGGCAAGGACGCCGACGAGCTGCCCATGTTCGCCCACACCGCTAGCGAGCGAAGCGAGTACGCCGAGGGCGCGGATCTGGCCGAGATCCTCGAGGACTTCACCGACGCGGCCGAAGCGACGTGCCGGGATCACGACCTCCCGCCGCCGCCACCGCCGCCGTCCGGTTGCACGGGGATCGACGTGCTGTTCGTCATCGACGGTTCCTACAGCATGCTCGACGAGCAGAACGCCCTGCGCGGGGTGGACGGGCCACCCGTCTTCGCCGAGTTCACCGACGTCCTGCTTGCCGAACTCGACGAGGTGGAATCGATCCACGTGGGCGTGGTGTCGAGCCAACCGGGCGACGTGTCGTTCCATACGCACATGGACCAACCCGAGGTTCCCCCGTCCCCGGCCACGGATTGCGGCCTCGATCCGGCGGTCCCCTACCTGGTCGCCCCCTCCCCCACCTTCGCCGAGGATTTCGCCTGCATCGCGGCGACCAAGGCGAACACCGAGGAGTACACCGCCAAGAACGCCGCCGACGCCCTGGCCACCGCGCCGACAGGCTTCTTGCGCGACGACTCGGTGGTCTTCGTCGTCATGCTGACGGACGAGGACACCCAGGAGTGGCTCGAGGGCGTGACGCGCCTCGAGGTGCGAGATACCCTGCTCGAAGCCGTGGGCGGCCGACTCGACCGACTCTACGTGCTGTCGGTCCACGGGGATCCGGGGACGTTCGAGGCCCCCAAGACGGTCTGCGGCGGTCCCTACGGCACGGCGGTCCCGGCCCGGCGCCTGACCGACATCGTGTGGTCCCTGCGCGAGCAGGGATCGACGAGCGACGTGTGCGCCGGCGATCTCGCCGGCACCTTCGACGACGTGCTGGCCGAGGTGGTCCGCACGTGCGAGAGCTTCGTCCCCGAGGGCTGACCCTCCGCGCCCCACGAACACGAACGCGCCGCCGGCCCCACGGGACCAAG
This sequence comes from Deltaproteobacteria bacterium, assembly GCA_003696955.1. GTDB lineage: Bacteria > Myxococcota_A > Polyangia > Nannocystales > Nannocystaceae > J032. Next base: position 8,562 of record RFGU01000260.1, read on the forward strand.
GCGGCGCGCCCGCGATGTTCGACGCCTCAGCCGGCCGGCGGGCAGCCGTAGGTCGCGTCGAGGGCCCCGCCCGCAGCCTTGAAGGCATCGCAGGCGGCGCCGCAGAGTTGGATCTCGCTGAGATCGGGCTGCGTGAACATCCAGCCGTCCTCGGTGGCGCAGTCCATGACCTTGGGCCAGACCATGCCGTCCACCTCGATCTCGGTCCAGTTCTCCTGGATCGGCTCGGGCGGCGGATCGAGCGGTACCGTGCACGAGATGACCGCCCCCGCGATGGCATCGAGGGCCGCCTGGAGCTCCGCCTCGTTGGTTGCGTTGTAGAACTTCTCGGGATCCATGCCGCCGTTCTTGGGCACGCCGCCGGCCATGGCCACGTCGTTCAGGCGCTTCCAGGGATTGGCGAGGGGGGAGCCGTCGATACCCACGGGTTGTGGGCTGCAGGTCTCGCCCATGGGACAGCCCATGTCGTTGGCGCACAGGTCGCTGGTGGTCATGGAGCACTTGCCGACGAAGGGCTCACAGGTGTTGCCCGCGCCGCAGTCTGTGTCCTCGTCGCATACGGTGTTGGGATTGTTCGAACACTCGCCGCAGTTGTCGACGTTGCTGCCCGTCCCGCAGCCCACGATCTCGTTCTTCATGTCGATGCCCACGACGTAGGTCGGAATGCCGTCGTTCTGGTACAGGTCGCCCACCACGACGGGCAACTGCTCGTCGTACAGTTCCATCTTCTCCTGGTCGGTGGTGCCACCGCAGTTGGCCGCTCCGTCCGTGACGAGGATGATGGCCCGCGGGATCTGGGCATCCAACGTCTTCAGGTGATCGGACGCGGCGACGATGGCCGCCGTCGCGGGTGTGCCGCCCTTGATGATCGATGAATCCGCGTTCGCCGGCGGCATGGCGGCGAGGACCGCCGCCCCGTTCATGGGCTGGACCGGCACCTCGGGCGTCGCCTCCACCGTACAGGCTGCCGCACCGTAGGTGTTCTGAGCCGCCAACGACGGGAAGAGCTGCATGCCGAGGTTGATCGCGGCGTCGAAGTTGTTCGCGATGTTCGTCACCACGGCGTGGAGGCTCTGCCACCGGGTCACGTCGGGGGTCATGGGGTTCTGGTCGTGATCCCAGGTGTTGGCCACCATGCTGCCCGACTTGTCGAGCACGAGGATCACGTTGGGCGGGACGGCCATGGGCTCGACCATCGCTTCGCCGCACTCCATGCCGGTGCTCGCACCCGCGGTGCCGGTATCCGTCTGTCCGTCGGTCATGCCCGACGTGCCGGTCGCCGACCCCGCCGTGGCACTGTCGGTGCCGGACTCGGTGGCGCTGCCCGTGATCGAAGTGATCCCGGTGGTCGCCGTGTCGCTCGTGCCGTCGGTGGTGCGCTCGCCACCGCCCGAACAGCCGGCCAGGGCGAGGATGCATGCCGTGGTGGGCAAGGTCAGGCGAATCTTGTGCATGTACGTCGTACTCCTTGGGGGGATCTCGCGCCGCGGACGGCGCCAATTGGGGGTGTCCGGGTTTCGTGACCCGCCCCTTAGACCACGCAACTGCGCGCGTTTCCGGCCACGAAATCGCGTTCGAGAGATTTTTCGTACGCCCCGCTACACCCCACAAGTCGCGCAATATCGCACACCCAGGGTCGAACCACCGGAGCCTTGGGCGGGCGCGGCGGCCCGCAGTTGCGGTGAACGCTGCGCAACCTGCGCACACCTACAAAAATCACGCAAGGTGCCCGAGGAAGCCGAAGAGTACGCTCGCCACGCCCTCTCCCGCGAGGGCGCCGGCGGCCGCGGCCCCCAGGCCTCGACGCCATCGGGCGCTTCGTACGGCCGCCACCGCCAACCCGCCCACGGCGAAGCCCATGGAGGTCATCGGCGGCAGCACGCAGCCGAGCCCCACGCCCACGAAGCTGGGGATCCATCGCCCGATCCGCGGCATGCGCACGCCGGCCCACGTAGCTACCGTCGCCGCCGTCACCGCGACGAGAAACGCCTCCGCGGCGCCGGCGGGCAGGACGGCGAGGCCACCGGCGAGGAGGGCGGCGACGGCCCGCCAGACCTGGGCCGCTGGGACGGGAACGTCGGCGCCCCCGAGGGCCGCCGGGTCGGGCACGAGCCCCCAAAGGTACACGGGCACGACACAGGCGATCCCGAGCAGCAGTCCCGCTGCCTGGCGCACCGCCTGGGTCCGCGGTTCGGCCCCGAGATCCCGCCCGAGGCGCAGGTCCGTCATCAGCTCGCCCGCGGCCGTGGCGGCCCCCGCCGAGATCCCCGCCGCGGCCACCCCCACGGCGGGTGCCCCCGGGGCCACGATCCCGGCCACCAACTGGGCGAGCTTGCCCAAGGGGCCCGATGGGGTGACGTCGGTCTCCCCGGTCACCCGAACGGCGATGGGAACGAGCAGGGCCGCAAGGGCCACCGCGACGAACGCCACGAAGGCAGGCACACCGAACCCCCACACGCACGCCCCCCACGCCAACGCGATCGCCGCGGCGGCCGCCACCAGCGTGGTCTTCGACCGAAGCATCCCCCAGGTGCGCGCCACGCCGCCGCCGCGACCCGCGGCGATCACCCCTGTGA
>RFGU01000261.1 GCA_003696955.1 Deltaproteobacteria bacterium
AGCCGAATCTCCCCGGAATCGCCCGTCGCTCCGGCGGTTCCCGCCGTGCCGCTGCCGTCCGTACCGTCGGTGGCCCCGCCGGTGGTCGTGAGCGTGGACGAACCGCTCCCCGACTGCTCGCCGCCCCGGTCGGGCGCACAGGCGGCTGCGGCGAGCGTGATCGATGCGAGCAACGTGGTGCGCATACGTCGTGGTGCCATGGGATCCCCCCGTCGCGCTCATTCTACCCCATCGCCCCCGTGCAGGCTCCGTCCGAGGAAGACTGCGCCAGCGTCGGCCCAATATCCGGTCGGAAGCCCCGGCCCTTCCCGGTTTTGCGCAAGCTGCGCCAAGAAACGGTCCCGCGGGATCGGTCGCGCGCCGAACCGTTCGAGATGGTCGGTCCGCACCTGGCAGTCCACGAGTTCGAGACCGTGCCGGCGCATCCACTCGATGCCCCGGACGAAGGCGATCTTCGACGCGTCGTCGGCCCGGGCGAACATGGACTCCCCGCAGAAGATCCGTCCGACGGCGACGCCGTAGAGCCCGCCGACCAAGGTGTCCCCCTCGTAGGCCTCGATGCTGTGGGCGACCCCCGCCTCGTGCAACCGCACGTAGGCCTCGATCATGTCGTCGGTGATCCACGTCCCCGACTGGCCCGGACGCGGCGCCCGGGCGCAGGCCCGAACCACCTCGGCGAAGGCATGGTCGAACCGGATCTCGTACGGTCGACGCCTCAGCGCCCTTCGCAGGCTGCGCCCGACGTGCAGCTCGTCGGGAAAGAGCACGAAGCGCGGATCCGGCGACCACCACAGGATGGGTTCGTCGGGCCCGAACCATGGGAAGATGCCCGCGCGATACGCCGCGAGCAGGCGCTCGACGGACAGATCGCCGCCCACCGCGAGCAGCCCGCTCGGCTCCGCGGCACGCGGATCGGGAAAGACGATCCGGTCGTCGGGGAGCCGGAAGACGGGCACGGGCGCAAGGGTAGCAGCGGGCAAGGGTCCCCTTCCGTGCCGCCATGGTCGGCACGGAAAGGGACCCCGCGTGGAGCGGCCCGCGATCAGGCAGTCCCGCCCGTCAACTCGGCGGCGAGCCTCCGCCACGTGTCGAAGGTCAGGGCCTGGGGCCCGTCGGAACGGGCCCGGTCCGGATCCGGGTGGACCTCGACGATGATCCCGTCGGCGCCGACCGCCTTCGCCGCCCGGGCAAGGGGCGGCACGAAGCGCCGCGCCCCGGCAGCATGGGACGGATCGACGATCACGGGCAGATGGGTCCGCTCCTTGAGCACCACGACGGCGGAGAGATCGAGGGTGAAGCGCGTGGCCGTCTCGAAGGTGCGGATCCCCCGTTCGCAGAGGATCACCCGCCGGTTGCCCCGTGCGAGAACGTACTCGGCGGCGTAGAGCAGCTCGTCGAGGCTGGCCGCCATCCCGCGCTTGAGCAGCACCGGGCGATCGATCTCGCCGAGGGCGGCAAGGAGCGGGAAGTTGTGCATGTTGCGGGCGCCCACCTGCAGGACGTCGGCATGTTCGGCGCAGCGCTCCACGAGGGCCGGCTCGAGCACCTCGGTCACGACCGGCAGGCCGTGGCGCCGCCCGGCCCGTGCGAGCAGCTCGAGCCCCTCGAGGCCGAGCCCCTGGAACGCGTACGGGGACGTGCGGGGTTTGAAGGTTCCACCGCGAAGCACCGCGACCCCGGTCTCGGCGGCCAGCCGCGCGCAGGCTTCGATCTGCTCCGCCGACTCCACGCTGCACGGCCCCGCGAGCAGGGCGAACGAGCCGTCGCCGATCCGCACGCGACCGTCCGCAATCTCCACGACGGTGCGCGCGCCGTCGTGCCTTCGGTCCACCCATCGGGTGCGGCCGTCCCGAGGTGGCGATGGTCGCTTCGACCCGCCACGCACGACGGCGGGTGTCGCGGCCGCCGAATCCCCTCCCGGCGTCTCGAACGGATCGACGACACGGTCCTGCGCGGCCGCCACGCTCGGGGCCGCTGCGCGCGGCGAGGAGGAAGGCTGCCACGTCGGCGTTCCCTCCGCCCGTCCCCCGCCCAGCCAGCGCACGCGCCGACACAGGGGCGCGAAGTCGTCGAGGGCCGCCCGCATGGCGGCGCCTTCGTGGCGGCGCACCTCGAGGACGAAGCGCACGGCGTGGGGCGTCGCCGGCAGCGGCCGCGACTCGATGGCGGCGAGATCGAGGCCGTGCTCCTCGAGCACCGAAAGGCACCTGCGCAGCACGCCGGGGGTGTCGACGCAGGTGAGCGCGACGATCCCGAGGTCGTAGACCGCACCGGCACGCAAGGTCGCCGTAGGCGTTCGCGTCACCACGACGAAGGTGGTCTCGTTGCCGGGTGCATCGGCGGCATCGCCGACGCAGATCGCAAGCCCGGCGCGTTCGGCCGCCAGGGCGTCGCACAGGGCCGCGTCGGCGAATCCGTCGTTGCGCGCCACCTTGGCTGCGGCGGCCGCGGTGCTCTCCGCCGCCACGGGCCGGGCCCGCAGGCGCTCGAGGAGCACCCGGCACTGCCGCAGCGCCTCCGGGTGGGAGGCGATCGTTCGGATCGTCTCGACCCGCGTGCCCGGTGGTGCGGCGAGGACGTGCCGGATCGGAAGGCGCAGGGCGTGCTCGATGTGCGCCGCCTGGCCGAGCACGGCATCCACCGTCTCGAACACCGCACCACCGAGGGCGTTGCGCCACGGGACCACGGCGCGCTCGGCATCACCGCGGACCACGCTCGTCACCGCGGCGGCGAGCCCGTCGACGAAGCGCACCTGCGAGGCGTCGAGACGGCTGCGCTCGTCGAGGCCGAGCACGCGCCGCAGGGCTCGGGACGCATGGGAGCCGTCGGGGCCGACCACGACCCACGCAGGCCGCGGCCGCTCGGGCGAGACGGGGTTCGGAAGTTCGAAGGGACAGGGATGGAGGGGCTGGGACATGGTTCGACCTTTCTCGGTTGGGGCCCTTCGGGCCTCGCCGGCGGTCGATCCACGTCTTCCGTCGCGCGAAGGCCCGCGGGGCTTCGTCGCGACGGTGGGAGGATGGAGGTGCCTTACGTCGCACGCACCGGCCGCCCCCCGCTTCGCGACGAAGCGGCGGGAAAGCCGTAGAAATAGAATCGGGCGCGTGCCGACATGGGCCCTTGTCGTCTACACGGCCCCGGCACGCCGTGCAAGTCGCCCCCCTCGTCCCCCCTCGAAACGACGTTCCCTGCCCGTGGGCACCTGCGCCGCACGAGACGCTGGAGCCAAGGAAGCGGCACCCGGTGTACCGGCAGGCCGCGGCATCCCGTACCCTCTCGGTCATGGATGCGAAGGGACTTCGGCAGATCCTGCCCCTTCTCCTGGCGGCTCCGGCCGCCGCCTGCTCCGGCGACGACGGCAGCACCGGCGGCGCCACCGGGACCGGGACGATCACCGCGACCGGGACGATCACCGCGACCGGGACGGGCGCATCGACCGGCGACGCGACGTCCGATGCGACCGGAACGACGGCCGCCACGGGGACGGCGGGTACGACCACGGACGCCACGGGCACGACCGACGCGACCGGCAGCACGGGCGCGGTGACCACCGGCCCGCCGCTGTTCGACGTGGGCGTCGGTACGGGCGGCACCGGCGGCGAACCGCCGAACCTGTGCAAGGTCAACGAGGGTGGCAACGCCGGGATCCCCTGTCGCGAGAAGGCGCCGCCGGACGCGTTCTCGCCCGTCCTCCAGTGGGGGTGGATGGGCGACGGCAGCTACCGCCACAGCATCGTCGCCCCCATGGTGGCGAACCTGACCGACGACAACGACGACGGCGAGATCGACCTGTGCGACGTCCCCGACGTGGTCGTGGTCGTCAACGCCCAGGGGCTGTGCGACCCGGCGCGGATCTACGTGCTCGACGGGGCGACCGGCACCGTGCACTTCCACATCGAGGGCCCGTTCGCGCGGGCGTCGACCCCTGCCATCGGCGACGTGGACGGCGACGGGCTGCCGGAGATCGTCGCGCAGTCGGACGCGGGAAGCTGCAACGGACCGAGCGTGTCGGTGTTCGAGCACGACGGCACCCTCAAGTGGAAGACCAATGCCGGCATCCCGTTCAACGAGCATGCCGTCGCCCTGGCCGACCTCGACAACGACGGCGACGTGGAGATCATGATCGACCGCGTGGTCCTCGACCACCTCGGCAACGTCCTGTTCACGGCGCCGGACAACCAGAGCATCATCTGGACGACGACGACCGCCGCGGACCTCGATGGTGACATGGACCTCGAGGTGGTGGTGGGCCGAAGCGCCTGGCACCACGACGGATCGCAGTACTACTTCAACCAGAACGCCGCGCCGGGGCAGCCGGCGGTCGCCGACCTCGACGGCGACATGCTCCCCGAGGTTCTCGTGATCGAGCAGCAGGGCTTTACCGTCTACGAGCACGACGGTACCGTGAAGTATCCGTCGCAGAACCCGACGGGCGATACGGACTGGCGCCGGCCCGCGGCGGTCCACGACCTCGACGGCGACGACGCCGCCGAGTTCGCCGTAAGTTCCCGCAACAACTACTCGTCCTTCGAGGGCGACACCACGAAGAACTGGAGCGCCTCGGTGCTCGACTCGAGCGGTCTGGCCTCGGGCACCGCCTTCGACTTCCTCGGTGACGGCGTGGCCGAGGCCCTCTACGCCGACGAGACGACCCTTTGGGGCTTCGACGGCACGACCGGCCAGGCCGTGTTCCAGGCGCCCCGCCGCAGCATCACCATCGTGGAGTTTCCGGTGGTGGTGGACGTGGACAACGACGGTTCGGCGGAGATCGTCGTCGTGTCCAACAACGGCCCGGCCGACGAACCGACGGTCCGCGTCTACCGCGACGCCGAGGACCGGTGGATCCAGGCTCGCCGGATCTGGAACCAGCACACCTACCACGTCACCAACGTGCGGGAGGACGGGACGATCCCGCAGTTCGAGACGCCCCACTGGACGCTCCTCAACACCTTCCGGACGAACGCCCAGATCGAGGGCGGTCAGGTCTGCAAGCCCGAGGGGTGAGTCCGCGAGCCGCGGCGGGGCCTTCGGCGCCGCCCGTCAGCCGCCCTTGCACTCGCCACCGAGGCAGGACTCGCCCGGGTCGCAGGCGTTTCCGCACTCGCCGCAATTCTCCGGATCGATCTGCAGGTTGACGCACGTGCCGCTGCCCTGGCCGTTCGAGCACCACACCTGCTGATTGGGGCAATCGGTTCCGCCGCCCGTACCGGCGGTGGATGCGCCCGTCGTCGAGGTCCCCGCGGTCGCCCCCCCGCTCGCCCCGTCCGTCCCGACCGTCACCGTGCC
>RFGU01000262.1 GCA_003696955.1 Deltaproteobacteria bacterium
GATCACGACGATCGCCTGCGAGGAGGGGCTGAAGTTCGCGATCCGCGAAGGCGGCCGGACGGTGGGCGCCGGCGTGGTGACGGAGATCATCGAGTAGGCCATCGCCGCTCCCTCGGCTGGGCTCGGAGCCTGTCTGCGCAAGATGCGCGGCAGGCTCCGGCCGTTTCGAGGGCCGCGGGGATGCCCGTTGAGCTCGCACTCGCCAAGGTTGCGGGATCGGCGCGCACCCGGTGGACGGCACCCCGGAAAAAGGCGGTTGAAGTTCGGAATGCTCCTTGCTATAGCGCACGCCCCTTCCCGCCCCGAGAGGTTTCCATGGCTGCCGGTACCCGCACCATCGTCTCCCTGGAATGCCAGGGATGCAAACGACGCAACTACTCCACGGTCAAGAACAAGCGCAACACCCCGGAGAAGCTGGTGCTCAAGAAGTACTGCCGCTTCTGCAGGGCGCATACCGAGCACAAGGAGACGAAGTAGGCGGCCGCGAAGTCGCGTCCGTTCCCCGGCCGAGGCGACCGTCTGGGCAGGCGGCCTCCCGGGGGCGCGGGCGTGCCGGCGGTGCGCTCCGTCGTAACGACCTTCCTCTAGGGCGTTAGCTCAGTTTGGTAGAGCAGCGGACTCCAAATCCGCAGGCCGCAGGTTCGAGTCCTGCACGCCCTGCCCGTCAGAAACACCTCCCCCATCCGCCAACCTCCACCCCGACCATGGCACGCACACGCAGACGCAAGGGCCGCGCCGGCCGCATCGATCGCGGACTCGATCCGGCCCGTTGGGCGTATTTCGTCTTCGCCCTGGGGGGCTTTCTGGGCGCGTGGGTGTTCTCGCACCTCATCGAGGACGTCTGGGCCGTCGCGTGGGGCTACTTCCCGCAGTACGTGCCCCGCACCAAGCCGTTCGTCGCGAACCTGGCCGGCATCGGGCTCGCCGTGGTGGGCACGCTCATCGCCCTGCGGCGCAAGGACTGGTTCCAGTTCGTGACGGAGGTCGTCGTGGAGATCTCCCAGGTCGTATGGCCCACGAAGGCGGAGACCCGGGCGGCGACCGTCGTCGTCATCGTGATCACCCTCATCAGCTCGGGGCTGCTGGCCAGCATGGACACCATGTGGTCGGCCGTCACCGATTGGATCTACGGAATCTAACGTGGCAACCGAACACGACAACCAGCTTTCGGCAACCTCCGCGGCGGACACCGGGACGGGTGGGGCGGCCAGCGAGCCCACCGGCGGGGGAGAAGGCGCGCCACAGGCCGAGTCGGCCGCGCAAGCGGCGACGAGCGAGACGGCGGCCGAACGCCCGGACATGCAGTGGTACGTCGTTCACACGTTCTCGGGGTACGAGAACTCGGTCAAGAAGAATCTGGAGCTCGCCCTCAAGAACTCTCCGATCGCCGATCAATTCGGCGAGATCCTCGTCCCCATGGAGGAGGTCACGGAGCGTCGGGGCAAGACCACCCGCCGGACCAAGCGCAAGTCGTTTCCCGGCTACATCTTCGTCCAGATGGTCATGACCAAGGCGTCGTGGCACATGGTCAGCAACACCCCGAGGGTCACCGGGTTCCTTGGTGGCCGCAACCCGCGCCCGGTCCGCGCCGCCGAGATGCAGCGGATGCTCGGCCAGGGCGAGTCCGAGGGGGAGGCCGCGGCCCCCGAGGTCGCCTACAAGGTGGGCGACAAGGTGCGCGTCAAGAGCGGCGCCTTCGCGAACTTCGTCGGCGAGGTCGAGGAGGTCAACGCCGACAAGCGCAAGATCTGGCTCTCCGTATCCATTTTCGGTCGTCCGACCCGGGTCGAGGTCGACTTCTCCGAGGTCGAACCCGCTGCCGGATGACGCCCATTCGCTTCCACGAGGACCACCATGAAGAAGGTTGTAGGCAGCATCAAGATCCAGTGCAAGGCGGGCGAGGCCAGCCCCGCCCCGCCCATCGGCCCCGCCCTCGGGTCGAAGGGCGTCAACATCATGGAGTTCTGCAAGCAGTTCAACGCGCGGACGCAGAAGGACAAGGGGATGATCATCCCCGTGGAGATCACGGTCTATTCGGACCGCTCCTTCACGTTCGTGACGAAGACCCCGCCTGCCGCCATCCTGCTCAAGAAGGCGGCAGGGCTGCGCATCGAGGGCAAGCCGGGCACCGGCTCGGGTGAGCCCAACAAGATCAAGGTCGGCAAGGTGACCCGCGCCCAGGTGCGTGAGATCGCCGAGATCAAGCTGCAGGACATGAACGCCTTCACGGTCGAGGCCGCCATGCGCTCCATCGAGGGCACGGCCCGATCCATGGGCATCGACGTGGTCGACTGACCCGGAAACGGGGCCCGTCGCCGCCACCACTCGTATTCGGGGGAGGACCTCGAGCGTCCGCTCGCACCCCAAAGGAGTCCCCACATGGGAAAGAAGTACGAAGACGCAAAGAAGAAGATCGATCCGACTCGACGCTACGGCCTCGACGAAGCGTGCAAGCTCGTCTGCGAGGTCGCCTTCGCCAACTTCGACGAGACCGTGGACTTCGCGGCCCGGCTCGGCGTCGACCCGCGCCATGCCGACCAGATGATCCGCAGCTCGGTCTCCCTGCCCCACGGCACGGGCAAGTCCGTCCGGGTGGTCGTGTTCGCCAAGGGGGACCGCGCGGCGGAGGCCCGTGAGGCGGGCGCGGACTACGTGGGCGCCGAGGATCTGGTCGAGAAGATCCAGGGCGGCTGGCTCGAGTTCGACAGCGCCATCGCCACGCCCGACATGATGGGCCTCGTCGGCCGCCTCGGCCGGATCCTCGGGCCGCGCAACCTCATGCCCAATCCCAAGGTGGGCACGGTCACCATGGACGTGGCCAAGGCCGTCCGCGAGCTGAAGGCCGGGCGCATCGAGTTTCGCACGGACAAGACCGGGATCGTGCACGCGCCCATCGGCAAGGTGTCGTTCGGTCCCGACAAGCTGCGCGAGAACCTCGTCACCATGCTCGAGACCCTGCAGCGGCTCAAGCCGTCCGCGGCCAAGGGTCGCTACTTCAAGAGCGTCACGATCGCGCCCACGATGGGCCCCGGTGTACCCATCGACACGGCCGAGGTCGTGGCCGCAGCCGATCGCTGATCGTTCATCAGGAGCGTTTCGTTCCCAAGGAGGCCTTGCCACACCGCCAGCCGAACCACGACCTCGAATCCCAAGCTTCCCCGCGAACGCGGGGCCGCACTCGAAGACAGCAGGTCGCCCGAACGGGCGTCAAACGCGCGAAACCGATCGCGCGGCCGGCCGAGGGTGAGGAAGCGTACGTCGAGTCAGTCCGGCGCACCTTCCCGCCGCACTCGAACCCAACTCGAACACGTTGGGGCGCACGCCCCAGGAAGGTACGTCCACCATGGACGCAGCAACCAAACGACGCAAAGCCGAAGCACTCAAGGAGTTGGTGGAGGACGTCTCCGCCGTCGTCCTGCTCGAGTTCTCGGGGCTCACGGTCAAGGACGCAGAGGACCTGCGCGCCAAGTTCCGTGAGGCCGGGTGCACCTACCACGTGTACAAGAACTCGACGATCCGCTTCGCCGTCGAGGGGACTCCGCACGAGGTCATCCGCCCGCTCCTCAAGGGGGTCTCGGGCCTGGCCTTCAACCCGGAGGACCCGGGAGCCCCGGCGCGGGTCCTGCGGGACTTCGCGAAGGAGCACGACGCCGTCCGCATCAAGGGCGGCGCCATGGACGGCGAACTGCTCGACGAGCAGGGCATCGAGCGATTGGCGGCGCTCCCGGGCCCGCAGGAACTCAAGGCGATGTTCCTGCGACTGCTCATGACGCCCGCCACCAACATGGTCCGCGTGATGAACGCGGTGCCCCAAGGACTGCTCAACGTACTCGAAGCGAAGAAGGACAAAGAGGCCGCATAGGTCTAGCTACTACTCATCGACAGGAATCACATCATGGCCGAAATCACCAAGGAACAAGTCATCGATTTTCTCTCCAACATGCCCGTCATGGAGCTGGCCGGGCTGGTCAAGGAGCTCGAGGAGAAGTGGGGCGTGTCGGCGGCCGCCCCGGTTGCCGTCGCCGCCGCCGGGCCCGCCGCGGACGCAGGTGCCGCCGAGGAGAAGACGGAGTTCGACGTGGTCTTGAAGTCCATGGGCGACAAGAAGATCAACGTCATCAAGGCCGTGCGCGAGCTCGTGCCGGGGCTCGGTCTCAAGGAGGCCAAGACCCTCGTGGAGAGCGCGCCTTCGACCATCAAGGAAGGCGTGTCGAAGGAGGAGGCCGAGGAGGCCGTCAAGAAGCTCAAGGAAGCCGGCGCCGACGCCGAGCTCAAGTAGCCCGAAGGCCGCATGCCGGCGGGTCGTGGGATCCGCCGGCTGCGGCTTCGCCCAATTCTCGGCCACCGTCCGAGTCCAGCCTTCCCCCACGCGCCACCCAACCATCGCCCCTCCAGGAGCCCGATGCCGCAGGTCATTCAGAACAACTTCCGTGTCCGTAGAAGCTTCGGCAAGCTGCGTCAGATCATCGACGTTCCGAATCTGATCGACATCCAAAAGCAATCCTACGACAAGTTCCTGCAGCGCGACGTTCCCCCGGACGAGCGTGAGGACGTGGGGCTACAGGGGGTGTTCAAGAGCGTGTTCCCCATCAAGGACTTCGGGGACACCTGCTCCCTCGAATTCGTCGAGTACAGCCTCGCTCGCCCGAAGTACGACGAGGACGAGTGCCGTGCCCGGGGCATGACCCTCGCGGCGCCGTGCAAGGTGGTCGTTCGACTGGTCGTCTGGGACGTGGACGAGGAGAGCGGCACGCGCTCGATTCGCGACGTCAAGGAACAGGACGTCTACTTCGGCGACATCCCCCTGATGACCGAACGCGGGACGTTCATCATCAACGGGACGGAGCGGGTCGTCGTCTCCCAGCTCCACAGGTCGCCCGGCGTCTTCTTCGATCACGACGAAGGCAAGACCCACAGTTCGGGCAAGAAGCTGTTCTCGGCTCGGATCATTCCCTACCGCGGTTCGTGGCTCGACTTCGAGTTCGACCACAAGGATTTCATCTACGTCCGCATCGATCGTCGCCGCAAGCTCTACGCGACGGTCCTGCTGCGTGCCCTCGGCTACACGACCCAGGAGTTGCTCGACATCTTCTACGACAAGGAGCGGATCCACATCGAGCAGAAGGAGGACGGCACCTTCGCGTTGTGGCGGGACGTGGACTACGACCTGCTCGCGGGACAGCGGGCGTCGGCGGATATCGTGGACCCTTCGACGGGCAACGTCATCGTCAAGAAGGGGCGCAAGATTACGCGCGCGTACATCAAGCGCATGCGCGCCGCCGGCATCACGCGCCTGCCCATGGCACCCGAGGAGATCGTCGGCAAGGTGTCCGCCGAGGACGTGGTCGACGAGAACACCGGTGAGGTGCTGCTCAACTGCAACGAAGAGGTGAGCCTCGAGCACCTGCCGCGACTCGTCGAGGCCGGGGTGGAGTCGTTCACCATCCTCTACATCGACGACTTCAACGTGGGCCCGTTCTTCCGGGACACGTTGGTGGCCGACAAGGTGGCGACGCCCGACCAGGCGATCCTCGAGATCTACCGACGCCTGCGGCCCGGCGATCCGCCCACCCTGGACACGGCGCGCAACCTCTTCGAGTCGCTCTTCTTCAAGCCCGAGCGATACGACCTCTCCACCGTCGGTCGGATCAAGCTCAACCATAAGTTCGGTCTCGACACGCCCATCGACCAGACCACCCTGACCAAGGAGGACATCCTCCACACGGTCAAGTACCTGGTCGAGTTGCGCAACGGCCGGGGCATGATCGACGACATCGATCACCTCGGCAATCGTCGCGTGCGCACGGTGGGCGAGTTGATGGAGAACCAGTACCGCATCGGCCTGGTGCGGATGGAACGGGCGATCAAGGAGCGCATGAGCATGTCCCAGGAGCTCGAGGCGCTCATGCCCGGCGAGTTGATCAACGCCAAGCCGGTGCTGGCGGTGGTGCGGGAGTACTTCGCGAGTTCGCAGCTCAGCCAATTCATGGATCAGACGAACCCGCTTTCGGAGGTCACCCACAAGCGCCGCTTGAGCGCCCTCGGTCCGGGCGGCCTTACGCGGGAGCGGGCGGGCTTCGAGGTGCGGGACGTCCACTCCACCCACTACGGCCGCATCTGCCCCATCGAGACCCCCGAAGGTCCGAACATCGGTCTCATCGCTTCGCTGTCCACGTACGCCCGGATCAACCAGTTCGGCTTCATCGAGACGCCGTACCGGGCCGTGGAAGGCGGCGTGGCCTCCGAGGAGGCGCGCTACTACAGCGCCCTCGAGGAGATGGGGCACTACATCGCCCAGGCCAACGCCCAGCTCGACGAGAAGAACCGTCTCGTCTCGGACATGGTGCAGTGCCGCCACAACGAGGATTTCGTGATGGTGTCGCCCCAGGAGGTGACGCTGATGGACGTGTCGCCGAACCAGCTCGTCTCGGTGGCGGCGGGCCTCATTCCGTTCCTCGAGCACGACGACGCCAACCGGGCGCTCATGGGGTCCAACATGCAGCGGCAGGCGGTGCCGTGCGTCAAGTCCGACGCGCCGCTGGTGGGGACCGGCCTGGAGAAGCACGTCGCCCGCGACTCGGGGAGTACCGTCGTGGCGCTGCGCGACGGGATCGTCGAGCACGTGGACGGCTCGCGTATCGTCATCAAGCCCGTGGTCACCCGCGACGACGGGGATCGGGGCATCCTCGGCGCCCGGCCGGACATCTACAACCTGGTCAAGTTCCAGCGCAGCAACCAGAACACGGCGCTCAATCAGCGCCCGATCGTTCGGGTCGGCGACCGGGTCAAGGCCGGCGACGTCATCGCGGACGGCTTTGCGACGGAGCGCGGTGAACTCGCCCTCGGGCAGAACGTGGTTGTCGCGTTCATGCCGTGGCAGGGCTACAACTTCGAGGACTCGATCCTCATCTCCGAGCGCCTGGTGACGGACGACGTGTACACCTCGATCCACATCGAGGAGTTCGAGTGCATCGCCCGCGACACCAAGCTCGGCAAGGAGGAGATCACGCGGGACATCCCGAACATCGGCGAAGAAGCCCTCAAGAACCTCGACGACGCCGGCATCGTCCGCATCGGTGCGGAGGTCAAGCCGGGCGACATCCTGGTCGGCAAGATCACCCCGAAAGGTGAGACGCAGCTCTCCCCCGAGGAGAAGCTGCTTCGGGCGATCTTCGGCGAGAAGGCCGGTGACGTCCGCGACACGTCGCTTCGCCTCAAGCCGGGCGATTCGGGCATCGTCATCTCGGCCCGCGTCTTCGCGCGCAAGGGCGTGGAGAAGGACAGCCGGGCCCAGATGATCGAGGACGAGGAGCGCGAGCGACTCCTGCAGGATCACCGCGACAACGTCAACATCATCTCCGACGGGTACTACACCCGGATGCGGGAGATCCTGCTGGGCAAGAAGACGGCGGCGAAGCTCGTCGACGATGCGGGCAACGTGCTCGTGGAGGCGGGCACGACCCTGGACGAGGCCACGCTCGACGCCGTTCCGCGCAAGTATTGGGGGCATTTCGCGCTCACCTCGGCCGAGGACACGGAGTTGCTCGAGGCCCTGTCCCGCCGCCTCGAGCGGGACCTCGACGAGATCGAGACCATCTACCGCGAGAAGATCGCCAAGCTGACCAAGGGCGACGAACTGCCGCCCGGTGTCATCAAGATGGTCAAGGTCTGCGTGGCCATCAAGCGCAAGATCCAGGTCGGCGACAAGATGGCCGGGCGCCACGGCAACAAGGGCGTCGTCTCGCGCGTGCTGCCCATCGAGGATCTGCCGTATCTCGAGGACGGCACGCCGGTGGACATCGTCCTCAACCCCCTCGGCGTGCCCTCGCGGATGAACGTGGGCCAGATCCTCGAGGTGCACCTCGGCTGGGCGGCCCGGGAACTCGGGCATCAGATCGACCGCTACCTCCAGACCAACTACGATCCGGAGGTCCTTCGGGCGCAGCTCAAGAAGATCTACCCGAAGAAGGAGGCCCACCGGTTCATCGATTCGCTGTCGGGCGACGACGTCGTTCGTTTTGCGGACAAGATCCGACGGGGGGTCCACGTGGCGACACCGGTGTTCGACGGCGCCGCGGAGTCCGAGGTCAAGGGGACGCTGGAGCAGGCGGGGCTACCGACCTCGGGCCAGATGATCCTCTTCGACGGTCGTACCGGCGAGCCCTTCGAGGAGAACGTCACCGTCGGGGTGATGTACATGCTCAAGCTGCACCACCTGGTGGACGACAAGATCCACGCGCGCAGCATCGGGCCGTACTCGCTCGTCACGCAGCAGCCCCTCGGGGGCAAGGCCCAGTTCGGTGGACAGCGCCTCGGCGAGATGGAGGTCTGGGCCCTCGAGGCCTATGGCGCCGCGTGGGCGTTGCAGGAGCTGCTGACCGTCAAGTCGGACGACGTGACCGGCCGCATGCGGATGTACGAGTCCATCGTCAAGGGCAACCCGACGGTGCAACCGGGCCTGCCCGAGTCGTTCAACGTACTGCTCAAGGAGCTTCAGGCGCTCTGCCTCAACGTGGAGATGCTCGAAGTCGACATGAATACCGGTTCCGTTCCCAAGCCCGCAGTGGTCGATTGATCCGCCGGAGGACACGATGCGAGACCTTTTCAGCTTTTTCGAGAAGCCCAAGGACAACACGAACTTCAACGCGCTGAGGATCTCGATCGCGTCGCCCAAGACCATTCGAGAGTGGTCCTACGGCGAGGTCAAGAACCCGGAGACGATCAATTACCGCACGTTCAAGCCCGAGCGGGACGGTCTGTTCTGCGCGAAGATCTTCGGACCGATCAAGGACTACGAGTGCTTGTGCGGCAAGTACAAGCGCATGAAGCACCGCAACGTCGTCTGTGAGAAGTGCGGTGTCGAGGTCATCCACTCGAAGGTGCGGCGGGAGCGGGCCGGTCACATCGAGCTGGCGACCCCCGTCGCCCACATCTGGTTCCTCAAGAGCCTGCCCTCGCGCATCGGCACCGTGCTCGACATCCCTCTGACCAAGCTCGAGAAGGTGCTCTACTGCGAGGCCTACATCGTCATCGATCCGAAGGACTCGGGCCTTGCGGAACGGGAGATCCTCAGCGAGGAGCAGTACGACGAACTCGTGGCCGAACTCGGCTACGACGCCTTCGAGGCCGGCATGGGCGCCGAGGCCATCAAGGAACTGTTGATGCGCATCGATCCCGTGGTGGAGGCCCGCGTGCTGCGCACCGAGGTGGTCACCGCCACGAGCGAGGCCAAGCGGAAGAAGGCGGCCAAGCGCCTGCGCGTGATGGAGGGCTTCGTCAACTCCGGCAACAAGCCGGAGTGGATGATGCTCGAGGTCATCCCGGTCCTCCCGCCCGATCTGCGCCCGCTGGTGCCCCTCGACGGGGGCCGGTTCGCCAGCTCGGACCTCAACGACCTCTACCGCCGCGTCATCAACCGCAACAATCGTCTCAAGCGGCTGCAGGAGCTTGCGGCGCCGGACATCATCATCCGCAACGAGAAGCGGATGCTCCAGGAGGCGGTGGACGCACTCTTCGACAACGGCCGCCGCGGCAAGACCATCACGGGTGCCAACAAGCGACCGCTCAAGTCCCTGTCCGACATGCTGCGGGGCAAGTCGGGGCGCTTCCGCCAGAACCTCCTCGGCAAGCGGGTGGACTACTCCGGGCGGTCGGTCATCGTCGTCGGCCCGGAGCTCAAGCTCCACGAGGTGGGCCTGCCCAAGAAGATGGCCCTCGAGCTGTTCAAGCCGTTCATCTACCACAAGCTCGAGGCGCGGGGGCTCGTCACCACGATCAAGAACGCCAAGCGCAAGGTCGAGAAGGAGTCCGACGAGGTTTGGGATATCCTCGACGAGATCATCAAGGAGCACCCCGTGCTGCTCAACCGGGCCCCGACGCTCCACCGGCTCGGGATCCAGGCGTTCGAGCCGGTGCTCATCGAGGGCAAGGCGATCCAACTCCATCCGCTGGTCTGCACGGCCTACAACGCCGACTTCGACGGCGATCAGATGGCGGTGCACGTGCCGTTGTCCATCGAGGCCCAGATGGAATCGCGGGTCTTGATGATGTCCACGAACAACATCCTCGGGCCCGCCCACGGCAAGCCCATCATCGTCCCGACCCAGGACATCGTGCTCGGCCTCTACTACATGACGCGCGAGCGCATCAATGCGCCGGGCGAGGCCAACCTTCCGGACAAGGACGGCTACTTCGTGGGGTACTTCGGGTCGCCGGCCGAGGTGCGCATGGCCTACGACCACGGCTCGTTGCACCTGCAGGCCCGGATCAAGGTGCGGATGAAGCCCGGCGAGCCCATGGTCGAGACGACCTGTGGGCGTGTGCTGCTCTACGAAGGCGGGATCCCGCCCGAGATTCCGTTCGAGGTGGTCAACAAACCCCTCGGCAAGAAGGAGCTGAACGTCCTCATCGACATGTGCTACCGGCTCTGCGGACAGAAGGCCACGGTTCTGATGGCCGATTACCTGCGTAGCACGGGGTACGCCGAGGCCACGAAGGCCGGGATCTCCATCTGCATGGACGACATGGTGATCCCGCCCGAGAAGAAGGAACTTCTGGATCAGGCCTTCGAGGAGGTGCGCCGCATCCAGGAGCAGTACGCGGACGGCCTCATCACGTCCGGCGAGCGCTACAACAAGGTGGTCGACATCTGGGCGAACGTATCCGAACAGATCGCCAACGCCATGATGGAGCGGATCTCCACCATGGAGGTCGTCGAGCGGCGCACGGGCGAGAAGAAGCGGGTCCCGTCGTTCAACTCGATTTTCATCATGGCCGACTCGGGCGCTCGTGGTTCTCGTCAGCAGATGCGGCAGCTGTCGGGTATGCGTGGCCTGATGGCCAAGCCCTCCGGTGAGATCATCGAGCAGCCGATCACCACGAACTTCCGCGAGGGGCTCACGGTACTGCAGTACTTCATCTCGACCCACGGCGCGCGCAAGGGCCTGGCGGATACGGCACTCAAGACGGCGAACTCGGGGTACCTGACGCGACGCCTCGTCGACGTGGCCCAGGACGCAACCATCACCGAGTTCGACTGCGGCACGATCCAGGGGCTCGAGATCGGAGCCCTGATCGAAGGCGGCGAGGTGATCGAGCGTCTCGGGGACCGCATCCTCGGTCGTACCGCCCTCGAGACCATCTACAAGCCGGGGAGCGACGAGGTCATCTGCCCCGAAGGTGAGATCTTCGACGAGGCCAGGGCCGCTGCCGTGGAGGAGTCGGGGCTGCAGACCGTTCGGATCCGATCGGTCCTGACGTGCGAGGCCATGCGGGGGATCTGCGCCAAGTGCTACGGGCGCGATCTGGCCCGCGGGAATCTCGTGGACGTGGGCGAGGCCGTGGGCATCATCGCCGCCCAGTCCATCGGCGAGCCGGGGACGCAGCTTACGATGCGGACGTTCCACATCGGCGGCGTCGGCAACGTCCAGGCCGAGCAGAGCTCGCTCGAAGCTCGGTACGGCGGTCGGGTGCAATTCGAGGACGTCAAGTTCGTCGACCGCGGCGATCACCTCGTGGTGATGAACCGTCACGCACGGATCTTCCTGCTCGACGAGAAGGGGCGTCGCCGGGAGCAGTACGACGTGGTCTACGGCGCCCGCGTGCTCGTTCGGGACGGCCAGGACGTCAAGCCGGGGCAACTCCTCGCCGAGTGGGACCCCTACTCGATCCCCATCGTCAGCGAGGTGTCGGGCATCGTGGAGTATGGGGACATCATCGAGGGCGTCACGATGGCCGTGCGGGTGGACGAGGTCACGGGCCACTCGAGCATGGTCATCCAGGAGAGCCGCGACAAGGACGCACGGCCGCGGATCGTCGTCAAGGACGAGAACGGAGAGCCGGTCCTGATCGACGGCAAGCACGAGGCCCGTTACTTCCTGCCGGTGGGGGCCTCCTTCACCGTCCAGGAAGGGCAACGCATCGAGGCGGGCGAGGTGATCGCAAAGATCCCGCGGGAGACCACGAAGACCAAGGACATCACCGGTGGCCTACCGCGGGTCGTCGAGCTGTTCGAGGCGCGGACGCCCAAGGAGCACGCGATCATCGCCGAAGTCGACGGCGTCGTGTCGTTCGGCAAGGACAAGGGCGGCAAGCGCCGGCTCATCATCACGCCCGAGCACGGCGACCCGAAGGAGTACCTCATTCCGAAGGGACGTCACCTGCAGATCCGCGAGGGGGATCGGGTACGCGCCGGCGAGAAGCTCATGGACGGGCCCGCCAACCCCCACGACATCCTGGCGGTGCTCGGCGAGAAGGCCCTGGCGCGCTATCTGCTCGACGAGATCCAGGAGGTCTATCGACTGCAGGGCGTCAAGATCAACGACAAGCACATCGAGGTGATCATTCGCCAGATGATGCGTCGGGTGCGTGTCATCGATCCGGGCGACACGAACCTCCTGGCCGAAGATCACGTGGAGCGACAGGTGTTTGCCATGGAGAACCAGCGGGTGATGGCCGTCGGCGGCAAGCCGGCGACCGCCCAGGCGCTGCTGTTGGGGATCACGAAGGCGTCGCTTTCCACCGACAGCTTCATCTCGGCCTCGTCGTTCCAGGAGACGACCAAGGTGCTCACCGAGGCCGCCTTGCAGGGCAAGGTGGACTACCTGCGTGGCCTCAAGGAAAACGTCATCATGGGCCGTTTGATCCCGGCGGGCACGGGACTGCGTGCCTACGAGCGACTCCATGTGACCACCGAGGACGGCGCAGGAGAGGGCGAAGCCGGCGAACCGAGCGTCCGCCGGGCGGCGGACCTCGGGTACGCGGACGCCTCGGAGTAGCGCCGCGACGTACGCGCCGGCGAAGGGGTTCGGCCGCCATGGGCCGAGCCCCTCGCACGAGGCGATGGCTCGCGTGCGGGCGAGGTGGCGGGGCGGCCCTATC
This sequence comes from Deltaproteobacteria bacterium, assembly GCA_003696955.1. Taxonomy (GTDB): domain Bacteria; phylum Myxococcota_A; class Polyangia; order Nannocystales; family Nannocystaceae; genus J032. Next base: position 12,880 of record RFGU01000262.1, read on the forward strand.
AGTTGGACTGATTGCCCGTGTCCTTCGTCGTGGCGTGCTGCACGCGGCGATCGGCCAAAGCCGCCAACTCGCGCCGCAGCCGAGCGAGCCGGGATGCTGCGTCATCGGCACCGACGAACGCCGACAGGCGAGCTTCGAGGTAGGGCAACACCCGCTCGAATTGGCCGACGGACGGCGCGTCGAAGGGTTCGCCGGCGTCGAGAAAGGCCCGGCGAATGAACTCGGGACCGAGGCTCTCCGACAGGCCCATGACCCGGGCGAGGTGCTTGGTGAGGTCCGTATCGTTCGTCAGCGACATCGCTCCAGCGTCGAGTGACGCGTTTAGGTTGCCACAAACGGGCCGGGTTTGCACCGGACGTGCGGCCGCAGCGCGCCCCTGGCAGGGAGCGATGCTGCACGGCCTTTCGTCCTCCACGCCAGGGAAGGCTGGCGCGTTTGCGCTCGCTACGGGCGCCATGGCTCGAATTCGAGCGCTGGTCGCGCACCGAACGCCGACGAGGCGGCCCCGGGGCAAGCGCGCCCGCGATGGGCGGCGGGCGATCCCGTCGATGGGGGCCGCGACGATCCCACCATCGCCACGGTGCGTCGCGTGGGGGGGACGCTTCCTCCGCCGGCGTCCCACGTCCCGCCTTCGGCGCGGAGCGGAGCGATGGAAGCGCGCATGCTCTGCGGGCGTGCGGCCGAGCTTGGGCGCTTGCTACGATGGGCGCCAGCAATGTCGCACCTCCGATGTAAGACAGCGTTCGCCCTGTGCCTCGCCCTTGCGCCCGCCGGCTGTAACGACGACGGCGGTGGGGCCGCCGGCGGCACGGAAGGCGGTACGGAAGGTGGCACCGGGGCCTCGACGGGCGGCAGTGCCGGATCGACGGGGACCACGGGGGAGGATCTGCCCGACCCCGTGCCGCCCTTGGACGACGTGGTCTCCACCGTCGAGCGGCGCTGGCTGCCGGCCCACGACGTGGCGGACGAGATGACGCTCGATCCGCGCGTGCCGGCCGAGCGTGCCCAGTTGCTCGAGGAGGGCTGGGGCGACGAGGTCGAAGGACCTGGAGAGCCGATCTTGGACGTAACGCCGGGTGGCCCGCTGCCCCCTGCGGGACCCAATCCGCGTCGCCTTGCGCGCTTCGTGCACCTTGCGGACACGCAACTTGCCGACGACGAATCGCCGACACGGGCCGCGCTCGTCGACAACTTCCAGATCAGCGGCGGCTTTCGGCCCCAGGAGGCCTACATGTGCCAGGTGCTCGATGCCACCGTGCGCACGATCAACGCCATCCACGCCCAGGAGAGCTTGGATTTCGTGGTGCTCGGCGGGGACAACATCGACAGCGCCCAGACCAACGAGGCCCTTTGGTTCCTCGACACCGTGGATGGTGCGCCGGTGGTGGAGTGCGACTCGGGTGACGACGACGATCTCGTCCCTGGGCCCGGCAACGACCCCAAGGATCCGTTCGCACCCGTGGGCCTCGACGTCCCGCTCTACTGGGTCAACGGCAACCACGACGTGCTCGTCCAAGGGAACTTCCCGGTCGCGAACAAGATGGACGAAGCCGTTGGGAGCGTGGCGTCGGGGGGCACGCGGGACTACCGCATGCCGGGTGGCCCCGTGGTGACCGGCGAGGTGATCCCCGACGAACGCCGCGCCCTGCTCGACCGCGTGCCCCTGCTCGAGTTGGTGGCGTCCCTGGGCGACGGCCACGGGATCACCGACGAGACCATCGCCTACGGCAAGGCCTTCTACACGTTCGACGTGGGGACCGACGTACGGTTCATCGTCCTCGATACCGCAGCCGAGACCGGTGGCGCCGAAGGCGTGCTGCACATGTCCGACATCGACGCCTTCGTGCGCCCCGAACTCGAACGGGCGGCGACCGACGGGCGATACGTCGTCTTGGCCTCCCACCATGCCGCTACGAGCCTGTCCGACGGTGGGAGCTTCGGTGGCACGGTGCAGCCCGATGCGATCACGCAACAGGACTGGGAGGCGTTGCTCGGCGAGTACGACAACGTCGTCCTGCACCTGGTGGGCCACAGCCACGTGCACCGGGTGCGGTGGGTCGAACCCCTCGGCGGCTCCGCCTACTGGGAGGTGATGACCTCCGCCCTGGCCGATTGGCCCCACCAGTTCCGCGTGGTCGAGATCGACGATCTCGACAACGGCTACCTCACGGTCACGGCGGTGGCCTACGACGTGGCCCTCGACGGCTACCCGCTTGCGGCGGAGGCGCGTCCCCTCGGCGTCCTGGACATGACGGCCCACTGGCAGGCGCCGGGAGACGGCGCTCCGGAGGACCGTAACGTCCGACTCGCATGGCCGAAGCCATAGGTGCGCGATGGGCGCGCGACGTGCCCGGTGTGCGCGTGGCGCACTTGGGCGCGTCGCCGCCCGCCGACGGCGCGTCCGGGACCACCAAACCCGCACGGGCCCCTTGACCCGGGAGAACCATCGTGCGACCTTGCGCGCCCCCGGCGGGCGCCGCGTTCGGTGTTCGCACGCCGGGCGACGTCCCGCCTCGTATGCGTGGGACCATCGGCCGCCTCGTTCCGAGGCCCCACCGAAGCCGTCACGGAAGCCTTCAGATGCCAACGATTCAACAGCTCGTCCGCAAGGGACGCAAGAAGCAAGTCAAGAAGGGCACGGCCCCGGCGCTCAAGGGCTGCCCCCAGAAGCGCGGGGTGTGCGTGCGCGTGTACACCACCACGCCGAAGAAGCCGAACTCGGCCCTGCGCAAGGTCGCCCGTGTTCGCCTGACCAACGGCATGGAGGTGACGACCTACATCCCGGGCGAGGGGCACAACCTGCAGGAGCACTCGATGGTGCTCATCCGCGGGGGACGTGTAAAGGATCTCCCCGGCGTTCGCTACCACGTGGTGCGTGGCACCCTCGACACCACCGGTGTCGACGGGCGTCGCCAGCGTCGTTCCAAGTACGGTACGAAGCGCCCGAAGTAGCGAGAACGAGCCCCGGCCCCCACCCATCGCCAAGAAAGTCTCCCAGCCATGTCCCGCAAGAAGGTTCATCGCAAGGCTCGGCCCTTCCTCGACGTTCGGTACACGGATCATCCCGCCGACGTGAACCGGCGCATCGCCAAGTTCATCAACGGCATCATGCGCGATGGCAAGAAGTCCATCGCCGAGCGCATCGTGTTCGATGCGTTCGACATCATCTCCGAGCGCATCAAGGACGATCCGGTGCGGGTGTTCGAGGACGCCCTGGCCAACGTCAAGCCCCGCCTCGAGGTGCGGGCGCGCCGCGTGGGCGGCTCGAACTACCAGGTGCCCGTCGAGGTTCGCCCTGAGCGCAGCCAGGCCCTGGCCTATCGTTGGATCATCCAGGCCGCGCGGGCCCGACCGGAGAAGACCATGGCCGAGCGGCTGGCCAACGAGATGCTCGACGCCGCCCAGAACCGTGGTGCGGCCGTCAAGAAGCGCGAAGACGTCCACAAGATGGCGGAGGCCAACAAGGCGTTCGCCCACTATCGCTGGTAGGTACGCCCTCCGGGGCGGATACCTGCACCTTGCACCCCCGAACGATCCTCCTCTCCACCTAGCTTGATCTGACCACAACCTTCTTGGCGCCCGGCCCGCACCGATGGTTCCGTCGCGTGCGACGTCGGGGCTGCCCCCAACGACCGCGGGTCCCGCTTCGGCCACACCCCCTCCCCATGGAGACGGATGGTCGGGGCAACGAGGGACCCTAGCTTGCGTTGCCACGTGCTCCACCCCTTCCCATGATCGACAACCGACAGATCTCCCGGCTCCGCGACATCGGGATCATGGCCCACATCGATGCCGGGAAGACGACGACGACGGAGCGGATCCTCTACTACACGGGGATCACGCACCGCATCGGCGAGGTGCACGACGGTGCCGCCGTCATGGACTACATGGAGCAGGAGCAGGAGCGGGGGATCACCATCACCGCGGCTGCCACGACGTGCACGTGGCGCGATCACCGGATCAACATCATCGACACGCCGGGGCACGTGGACTTCACGGTGGAGGTCGAGCGCAGCCTGCGCGTGCTCGACGGGGCGGTCGCCGTCTTCGACGCCGTGGCGGGGGTCGAGCCCCAGTCGGAGACGGTCTGGCGCCAGGCGGATCGCTACGGGGTCCCCCGCGTGGCCTTCGTCAACAAGATGGACCGGGTGGGGGCTACGTTGCAGCGCACGGTGGACATGATGCGCGAACGGCTCGGCGCCAAGCCGCTGGTGCTGCAACTGCCGGTGGGGGTCGAGTCGGAATTCGATGGTGTGGTGGACCTGCTGCGCATGGTCCGGGTGAAGTTCGAGGGCGAGCAGGGAGAACGGGTGGTCGAATCGCCCCTCTCCCCGGAAGATCCCCTCTTCGAGCGCGCCGTCGCGGCCCGCGCCGAACTCGTGGAGGCGGTTGCCGACGTGGACGACGCCGTGATGGAGCTGTACCTCGGCGATGCCGGTGCCGACGTGTCGGACGCGGACCTGCGCGCCGCCATCCGTCGCGCGACCCTACGCAACGCGGCCGTGGCCGTGCTCTGCGGGTCGGCCCTGCGCAACAAGGGCGTCCAGCCGCTGCTCGATGCCGTCGTGGATTTTCTGCCGTCGCCGCTGGACCTGCCGCCGGTCCGGGCGCGTCGTCTTTCGGACGGGGTCGAGGTCGAGCGGCGTCCGTCGCCCACGGACCCGTTCCTCGCGCTTGCGTTCAAGGTGGTGTCGGACCCCCATCGCGGCCCCCTCGTCTACTTTCGGGTCTACTCGGGCACGCTGCAGGCCAAACAAGCCCTGACGAACACCACGCGCAACCGCAAGGAGAAGGTCCAGCGGCTCTTGCAGGTCCACGCCAACAAGACCCAGGAGATCGACCGTGTGAGCGTAGGTGCCATCGCCGCGGCGGTGGGGCTCAAGTTCACCATGACGGGGGACACCCTCGTGCGCGCGGACGACCCGGAAAAGGTGGTGCTCGCGGGCCTCGAGGTTCCCAAGCCCGTCATCTACCAGACCATCGAGCCCCGCTCGGCCTCCGAGGCGGCCCAGCTCGAAGCCACGTTGGCGCAACTGCTGCGCGAAGATCCCAGCCTCGACCTGCGTGAGGACCCCGAAACCGGTCAGATGCTCCTCGGGGGCCAAGGCGAGCTGCATCTCGAGGTGGTGGTCGACCGGATGCGGCGGGAATTCGGGGTGGAGGCCAAGGTGGGGCGCCCTCAGGTGGCCTACCGCGAGACCATCGCGGCCGCGTCGGCCGCGGACGTCACGTACGACCGGGAACTCGGGGGCAAGCGCCAGTACGCCGGGATCCGCGTGGAGCACGAACCCGCCGATCCGGACCAGGCGCCGAAGGTGGAGGTCGCGCTACCCGAAGGGCAGGCCGAAGCCATCGCCCCCGAGCTGCTTTCCGCGGCCCGCGAAGGCGTGGAGGATGCCTTCACCCGGGGCCCCTTGCTCGGCTACCCCGTTTCGGGCGTATGCGCGCGGATCGCACGGCTCGACGTCCGGGAGGGAGATTCGACGGAGGCCGCGGTTCGCGCGGCCGCCACCATGGCCGCCATGGATGCCCTCGAAAAGGGCGGAGCCGTCCTGCTCGAGCCCATGATGGCCGTCGAGGTCATCGTTCCCCAGGAGTTCACCGGTGCGGTCGTCTCGGACCTGTCGGGCCGCCGTGGGAAGGTGGCCGGCATGGAGCCCTTTTCGGGCGACGAGCAGGCGGCCCAGGGCACCTACGTGGTGCGCGCCCAGGTCCCCTTGGCGAATCTCGTCGGATATGCTACGTCGCTGCGCTCCGCCACCCAGGGGCGGGCCAGCTACACGATGCGGCTGTCGCATCACGAGCCCGTGCCCCCGGAGGTACAAGAAGAGGTTCTACGCCGAGCGCGCGGGTACTAGCTTGCCTTTTCGCGCTCGGGCCCCCAAACTGCGCCCCCC